>NZ_CAWQUW010000013.1:0-97504 GCF_963898195.1 Vibrio sp. L3-7
ACATCGATGATGGTAAAGGCCAACATCAACCTTTTGCAACGCCTAAGCAGGTGCAAGACTTTTTCGATACCAAGCCTCGCTTAACCCAAGGGCAAAAGGACGCCATCACCCTTATCTCAACCACCAAAGACAGCTTTGTGGCCATCCAAGGGTTAGCCGGTACAGGTAAGTCCACCCTGCTTGAATCGAATATTGAACTTATCCAGTTAGTCAAAGAAGCCAGCCAGCAACCAGAGCAAAGTGTCATCGGTCTTGCACCCACACACGCAGCGGTAGCAGAGCTAGAAAGCAAAGGCGTGAAAGCGCAAACGCTAGACAGTTTGCTTTCTGACATCCGACAAGGCAATCGAGAAGCCAGTGATCATCAACACACCTTGTTCTTTCTCGATGAAAGCTCCATGGTCAGCAATAAGCAAGCCGATGAGTTCACAAAGCTCGTCAATGACAGTCTGTCCAAAACAGTCAAATTGGGCGATAAAGAGCAGTTGTTATCGCTCAGTGCCGGTAAACCCTTTGAGCTGGCCATAAGTCAAGGGCGCATCGATACCGCTTACATGACCGATATGGTACGCCCACAAAATGACACTTTGCACAATGCACAGCAAAACACCATTGATAAACAGCCGCTCAGCGCCCTAGATAAACTCCAGCAGCAAGCCCCTGATACCCAAGGCAACAGCCAACATGTCATTTCTACGCTGAATGAAAACGACAAAGACCGACGCAGAGCGCAGCTCACCGCCACAGAGAAGCTGCCTTATGTGGTCGCCAAAGACTATTTAGAGCGCACCCCAGAAACCAGAGAAAACACGCTTATCATCGCTTACACCAACCAGGAGCGTGACACCATCACCGAATACATCCGTGTCGGTTTGATGAAACAGAGTGAGTTAGGCAAAGAGAACGTCGTCGCAACCCGGCTACGCTCAATCGGCGCCACGGGTGAAGAGCTCACTACCATGATGCCGTATCAAAAAGGCTTGATATTGAGCACCAGACCCGGTGAGTACGCGACAATCACTCACGTTGACTCAGAGCATGGCGTGGTGACACTTCAAGACGCAGCGACAGGTAAGACTAGGCCATTCTTACCGCGCAACCGTGACCACCGCTTCACCACCCTGTTCTCTGCGTCAGAAAAGCCACTTTCGACGGGCGATAAAATCATCACGCGCTTTACCGATAAAAGTCGTGACATCAAAGCCAACGTCGAATACCGCATCACGCAAGCCAATGAGGAAGGCATCAAAGCGCAATCCAAAACAGGACAAGCGCTCACCATTAACCCCAACGAGCTTAAAGACGGGCATTGGGACTACGCTTACAGTCGAACCGCAGACATGGCGCAAGGGTCCACCTATCAACACGTCATTAGCGCGATACAAAGCAAAGGCGCACTGACCAACTTAAGACGCGCCGGTATCGATGTCACCCGTGCCAGTCAGCACATTCGCCTCTATACCGACAACACCAAACAACTGGTCAAAAGCTGGCTCTCTAAAGAAAGCCATAAAGCCAGTGCAATAGAAACCCTCAACCAAACGCCCCCCAAAGACACCACCTACTTTAACCGAAATGCCCTCCCTCACGAGGACGTTCGGTTCCAAAATAAAAGCGGTGACTTTGACTACGCCCTATTTAAGGAGCACATCAAGACGCAGCTACCCAAATACACAGAAAGCCTCGCCGTTCAGTTATTAGGAAATCCGAATCAATCCAAATCAGACCGTGATTATTTAACCTTTGGCCTTGGGAAATCGGCGATTAAAGTGACCCTAACTGGAGAATATCGTGGGTATTTTAAAGACTACACCACAGGCGAAAAAGGCGCATTGATTAACCTTATAATGAGTCATAAGGAAATGAACTATAAAGCCGCGATGAATGAAGCGCACAAGATGCTAAACGAACCGGACAAATATCAATTGGAGGAAAACAGTAAGCACGACAAATTACTGAGCACCACACCTAGGCATATTGCGCAGTTTGAAGAACGGGCTAAGGATTATATCAATCAAAGCTTACCGATGGATAACACACTGGCCCAAACGTACTTAAACAAGCTCGGTGTCAATAACATTGAAAACAACCAGGTTAAGTTCCACCCGGCGGTCTATTCATCCGAAGATAGATCCCTTCACCCTGCGATGCTAACCAACATCCACAATAAAGAAGGCGAAACCAAAGCCATTGAAGTGACCTATTTAGACACTCAAGGAAATAAAGACACCTCCCTAGACATTAACCCAAGAACCCTAGGGACAAAATCCAAACAATTAACCCAATTCCATCAAGGAGAGAATTTAAACACCACCATCATCAGCACCTCGATTGAACACTCGTTTTTAATTCGAGACCAAACCCAAGGGCAGATTGATATTATCAACGTCAATCACAAGAACGACATCCAAAACATCTCTACCGGTGAACTGAGACAGAACATCATTATTGTATTAAATCACGGCAATCACGATTTAAACCCGAACAACATTGAAAAAATCGTCGAGAATTTTAATGGACGAGACATTCAATTCATGTCAGACGACAACCTTAAAGAGGACATCAAATCATGCCTTGATAAACTAGAGCGAGAGAACAGCGCACATAACCTTGAATTAAATGAGACGCACACTTCTCATCAAGAGAGCGAATTAGACACCCTCAACTATAATGAGAAAAAAGAAACCGACAGCCAATCACTCGACCACTTTGAGCCAAAAGAATATTCACCTCAACAAGAGATGGAATTTAATCACTCAGAGAAAGAGAGTCAGTGGGAAGACAGAAAAATCGACAGAGAGTTAGAGCGATAATAAAAGGGTAGCCAATGGCTACCCTTTTTTTTCGCCTTCAAGATATTCATCGACGCTTTTATCAACCAAAGCGGTGTTGGATTTTCTTTGCTCAATCGAATCCGCTTTATTCTTATAATACCCCTCCCCATCAAAGCTATGCGCCAAATTTAAATTTAGCACGCCTTGTACCTGCCTAACTCTACGATACGTTTCTTCCATCAACTCACGGTTCGACGGCCTTTCATCGTCACTGTCATTCAGTTTAATACGCAATGCCAATGTCAAAAGCTGACGAATCGCATCAGCATCAGTTAAACCCTCTCTCTTTTTAAACTTGCGAAAATCTTGCTCTAGCGGCCCCTTGATTGTGGCTTGTAATACTGTGCTTCTCGCCATTTTTAGATTTTCTCCCACCAAATTTGGTTAATACGATTTAATGTACATTTAAATACGATACCATATTATCACAACCTAACAATCGCTCACAAACAAAGCCAGAAAAGGGCTAAATTGAAATCAAATACAAATACACTCACTTTCAAATCAAATAGCCTGTAAACCTTACCATGCATGGGTTAAATGGATATTAAATACATTTAACATATTTTTAAATACGATTTCAGCGGCTAATTAGTTGAGATTTTGAAAATTTTTTACACTCTACTCCCCCTTTGTAATTAAATATAACTTTTTGTTTTTATTGTCTTTATATCCTTAACAGACAACCATTCGCATTGAAATTAATGCGCCGTGGTGTGTGGTCACCAACTCAACTAACCAACAACTCAGAACGAATGATCTGAGTTCCTTAATCAAAGCGACGGGAAAAACTGACAGCGAAAGACAAAAGCCGACCAGGTGGCGAATGAATCTGACGAACGAGGGATGCGGGGGATCTGGAAATTGAAGGAAGAAAGCGAGAGGAAAAGCTAAAGACCTTGCACCGTTATGGTGCAAGGTCTTTTATTTAACGTTAGGATTAAAATAAACCGATTGGACTTTTTGGATGTATATTTTTCTGGCGTTCTCGGTGCGTTTGGAAAAACCCGCATTATACGCGCCGACACTGTTCCAGTTATAACCATGACTAGAAAAGTTAGAACTTAATACCCATGCGCCAAGATGAACATTAAAGCAAGGATTATAGATATTTGTTTCATTCACATTAAATTCGGATAGTCGATCAAACCAATGGGAATTAATTTGCATCAATCCAAAATCACGGCTGATGACTTGACCGGATTGGTTTTTATTTTCATTGTACGCGTTCGGCTTTAGGCTACTTTCTACCGTGGCGATGGATTTTAAAAGCTGTGGATCGACATTATAAAATCGCCCTGCCTCATCAAAGCAAAAAGCCCAACTGAAACACGGCGATAACAACGAAAGATAAAGTAATGGTTTCATCATAAAAAAGAGCCCTAATAATAGGACTCTCATTTTATGCCATCCCATTGAGATATCAATATTCACAAGGTAATAAAATTGTGGTCACGCTGCGGTCACGTTCAGTTATTATCCAAACCGATTGATCACAAATCGTATAATTCGATATCACTCTCTCGCCTGTTTTGGTTGCTTCGTCATTGGTGATTTTATCTTCAATGCAAGTCTCTCCCCAATCTCCACTTTGGTGACGCTGCAAATAAATCGACAAGTTAGCACCGACATTATTATCTAATAACTGCTCAATACCTTGCGTATAGACCACTTTACCCAACGAAAACGGAACGGCCGTACAAACGTAACATTTTGCTTTCGTTTCTTCTCTATCTTGTGTAGCATTCAGAATGTTCATTAAATCTAACTCCGATGTAATTGAACATGCCTTGATATTTGAGACAGCAAATATCAAGGCGCTTTATTTTCACGCTTAATAAACGTCTTCCGTTTTACGAATATGATTAAACACTTCATGAATTTCATCGTAAGTGATGCCATACCCTTCGAGCTTTTCCACACAGTCACAAATATCATTGGTGTAGAAACACTCATGATTAAATAACTCACGACGAATGATCGCTTTTTTTCCGTTCTCTTTGATATCTTCGGCGATCCCTTCTTGAGCGATAGAATCTAAACGAGTCATTAATTGCTTGGCATTATCAACTGGGCAAATTAACCCCATACCTAGCGACGCGTATTTCACGCCCTCTTTTTTTTCATCATCGAACTGTTGATTAGAAAAAGCAAAGAACGCCCCTGCCTCATTAAAAGCCTGAGTTTGTTTGTCTTGAATATAGTGTGAGAGATATTTCATCTTTTAAGTCTCCATTTTATAATTAAGGGGATGATCCACTCTTTTATGTTTCGATGTATTGATGGTTGTTTGTCACCCATCCTATGACTACAGCACGACTATTCAGCCCTACCTTATTTGTTTCAGTAATCACATGACCTCTCGCGATGCCTTGCCCCCAGTACGGCTTATTGAGTTCTGTTTCTGGGAACAAAACCGTCAGTTCTAGCCAAACACTGGAATGCCTGGCTCTTGCTTTTACATGAGCGGCAATCACGACAATATTTTCCACAGATATTGATCCTGATAGGACAACATCACGACTTAGCCCTACTGGGTGCACGCCCAAAGAGATATCATTTTTTGGTGAGCTTTCGTGGCCAGCGGCGAAACGCTGGTCGCTGAAATTCGATTTAGAGAGAGTTGGGGTTGATTGTCGTTGTGCCATGAGGAGTTTCCTTTCTGTTTGAGTATCACTTTTATGGAGCCGCTTGGCTGTCCCTACCTCAAACATGGTTCTTCTCTGCAGGGGCGCGAAGCGTTCATTTACCCTTGCAGAGAAGGTTCTGATTGAGGAGGGTTAACAGCCTGCGAGCCCCATCAAATGATGCGAGTCGAAAGGGAAATCGGCACATAAGACAGCAAGCCCTTACTCGAACTTAATTGAAATCAGTGAAAGGTAACGAGGAGGCACGACGAGGCGCAGCTACGCAGTAGCGCAGGCGTTCAGGATTGCAGCGATATCCTTTTAGATAGGGGCTGTAGAGAGGCACAGCCTGGGGCGGCACGCAGTGACTCACCAGGGTGATGCCACTCTTAGGCCATAGATGAAAGATACAAGCGAAAAGCCTTGCCCGAAGGGTAACGCCCAACTCAAGCCGTTACCACAACGCAGCACTTAAAATCAGCCTTAAACCGTCATAATAAAAAAGCCGCCTATCAAGCCCTATAAGGCAAGAATCAACAAAACGACACCATGACAAAGCAATATAATTAAACATAGAGCAAATGGGCGTACTGTGGTACTGAGAGCCGTTTTGACGACCGCTTGCGGTCGAGCCTTTGGCTCAACCTCTTTTAGCGCAGAAACCCAAGCGTACACAGCAATCACGAGGTAAAAAAAATGCCTCTAGGATAAGAGGCATTTCAGAAAACATATTTGTACATTAAGCGGTGATATGACTGCCAACCCAAAACGCGGCACCGGCTACCGTCGCAATCATCGCAAAGGCAGTAGCAATAATGAGGTTTTTAAGGGAACTCACTTCATTACGAACCCCCAGGACCTCATTCCGTACCCCTTGAATATCAGATTTCAGCTCATTACGAACCGCTTCGATCTTCTGATCGAGTTCTTTCCGCGTATCATTTAACTGCTCTTGAGTGGCAGCATGAGCGGTTAGGTTGATCAGCTCTTCAACGCTTAATGTAACTTTGCTTGATTCAGACATAATAGAAACCTTATTTAATTGTCTTTAGTTTACTGCATTACGTTACCGAAGTCATTCACGCCAGAATAGGCGTGAATGAGAGACATTTTTCACTAATGGTTATATCCAACCACGCTCCGCAAACGACACCACATCTTCAAAAGACACCACAAAGTGATCGAGTACTCGAATATCAACCAAGGCTAACGCATCGGTCAGTCGTCGAGTAATACGTCGATCGGCTTGACTGGGTGTGGCATCACCGCTGGGATGGTTATGATAAAAAATGACTGCACTTGCGTTTGTGGCCAGTGACTCTTTGACCACTTCACGCGGGTAAACGGAGGCGGCGTCAATGGTGCCGTTAAACATCTCTTTAGTGCGTAAAACTCGATGCTGACTATCAAGAAAGATCACCCCAAACACTTCGCTTTCATTGGAAGCGAGTGAAGTCTGACAAAATGACTTCACCAATTCAGGGGAATTGAGTGGCGTCTGCTCTGACACAAACAACTTAGATTTTAAAATGCTCGCGGCATGGTTCAAGATATCTTTTTCTTCTACAGAGAAAAGACTGTGATTAGAGTAGTTAGCAAGTACAGACATAATAGATCCCCTTTTAATATTTAAAGTCGTGATGGGCGGAGTTCAGTCCGTGTTATTGGCCATACAAGCTAGTCAGAAGGTCTTTCGCTATCGCTTGATGCTTAGCGGTCGTTTCAACGTTTCTCTCTTCTTTTTTCGCGTAGGCGTAATCTTCTCGCATCTGTTTTACCGTCGTCACTCGGTCACATACGCCAATACTCACCCCTTTTCCTTTCAGACTTTCCTCTAAGATTAAAGAGTCGGTATAACCAAACTCATTAAGTAAAATTTCGTGCACTTTTACCGCTCGAACGCTCGAATTAAAGTCAGTGGAATTCACCCAGATCAGTCCTTTTGAAACCGTTACTGAAACGGTCGAACGAACTGCAGGTTCAACGACCTGACAGGAGATATCATTTTTTGGTGAGCTTTCGTGCCCAGCGGCGAAACGCTGGTCGCTGAACATCGGTTTAGAGAGAGTTGGGCTTGAATATCGTTGTGCCATGAGGAGTTCCCTTTTTGTTTGAGTATCACTTTTATGGAGCCGCTTGGCTGTCCGGCAAGCGCTCATGGTTCTCAATGACAAGGGCGCGAAGCGTTTATATACCCTTGTTATTGGGGCTCTGAGCAGTCACGGTAAACAGCCTGCGAGCCCCATCAAATGATGCAAGTCGAAAGGGAAATCGGCACATAAGGCAACAAGCCCTTACTCGAACTTAATGGATGTCAGTGAAAGGAGTGAGGAGGCACGACGAACGGCAACGAGGAAGAATGACGAGGCGCTGGCGTTTCGGATTGTAGCGATATCCTTTTGGATAGGGACTGTAGAGAGGCATATTATGGGGTGGCACGCAGTGACTCTCCAGTGTGATGCCACTCTTAGGCCATAGATGAAAGATACAAGCGGGATGCCGCCCAGCGAAAAACCTTGCCCGAAGGGTAATGCCCAAGGCAAGGGTTAATTTGTTAAACGTTAAACGTTAAACGCCCACCCTCTCATACCGCCAATATCAGTTCTATCCTTTTTAACTGGCTCTTTATTTCCATCTTGGGACGATGAGCCACCAACTAAACCTAATACAATAACTTAAGAATTTCATACGAATTTTCTCTTGTGATGTGGTAACTCGATTAGCTTTTAAAATTCAATATGTACGCAATAATGCTATTGGTGCAAATTGCTCTTCAGTTAGCAGAAGTAAACGCTGACTCGATAACTCACTTCGTAAATGTAGATCTATAGAGCTTGATTCTGTAATTCGTCTTGGTTTGGACTGTTCATCAAGTAAGTTAGAACGACCTGTTGAAACGCTTCATCGGTAAGAGGTTTAGGTAGAACCCCTTGAGTACCAGCTTGTTCAAAAGATCTAATCGATTGTATTGACAGATCTGCGGTATAGCCAAATAAAATGGGTTCTTCATCGACTTGGTTGATTATTTTTATTAAGTCGGGACCCGATATATTTGGCATATGATGATCAATGAGTATAAAAAGGTAGTCGTTTGATTTTATAAGATTTAAAGCCTCTTCTGATTGGGTAGTTGTCTCAACATCGAAGCCAAATTTCTTACAGACAAGTGCCCCAACAATAAGATTAACGTTGTTATCATCAATGATAAGAGCGCGTTGCCCCTTGAAGCATTGAGTTTGAAAGGAAGGGATCTTGTTGACACTATGTGAGCTAGTGATAACTGAAGGCATTTGCAGTGTGATAGTAAACTGGCTACCAACGTTAACTTCGCTAACCAATTCTAGCTTTCCATTCATTAGTTCAAGGAGCTGGTTGACAATTGCAAGTCCTAAACCTGTGCCTCCGAAATGGCGAGTGGTAGAGCTATCGGCTTGTGAGAACGGCTTGAAAATCGTATCAAGCTTATCAGTAGGAATACCAATCCCAGTGTCAGTAATGGTGACTGTTAATCTTGATTCATTTTGTAGCCATTGAAAGTGACATGATACCTTTCCTTTTTTTGTAAACTTTATTGCATTGCCAAGTAAATTGAATATTATTTGCTCTAATCTTGCGTTGTCTCCGGCAAGGTAGACACCCTTGACATGATCAGTGGTAACGACATAATCAAGATTTTTTTGCTTACAAGTGTTGTCAAAGGTATTTTTGACATCTCGAACTAGAACTTCTAACGAGAATGGTTCAATACTCAACTCAAGCTTACCTTTTTCGATTTTTGATATGTCGAGAATGTCATTAATGATGAGAAGTAAGTGCTCTCCAGAACTAACAATAATGCTTACTTGCTCTTTCTTTTCCTCATCAACTTCTGTTTCCAGAAGCTGAGCCATTCCTAGAATCCCATTTAATGGGGTTCTCATTTCATGACTCACCATCGCTAAAAAGTCATCTTTAGCGCTATTGGCTGATTGAGCTTGCTCCTTAGCTAATGAAAGTTGTATGTATTGTTTTTGCACCTCTAAGGACATACGGTTGAAAGCGGCAATAACCTGACCTATTTCATCATTCTTGTCGTAGCTAAGGGTAAAACCAGGTCCAGATACTTCGATATCTTCAATGGCTTCGGTTACTTTACGCAGTTCTTTCACAAGCAACCAACTAAAGAGTAAAGAAACGAGAGCGACAAAAGCGACTTCGATGCTCGCTATCACCGCTAAGTATCTACTCGAGCTCTGTATGTGACTTAAGATAGATCGTTTATCAAAAATAGCTTCTATTCGACCAATTACAGTGCCACCTACATCAACATCGACTCCTTCGAGAATCATCCCTTCTATAAGTTTTGAGCCTGTATAGTATGCGTCTCGACTTCCAATACAAACAACCTCGGAGCCTGATATACTCATTGTTAAAAAAACAAGGTCGGGGTCTTTTATTACATTTTGTGCAATGCTTTCCAACCGCGCTATATCGTAAGTAAGCAATGCATCGAGACTACTGAGTTTGAGCAAATTTAGAGTGGTTGCTATTTTGTTTTCAAATAGAGACATATTCGAGTCTGCTATGAAATTTGTAGCGAAAATCACCAGAAGAGCAAGAAAGAAAATTTCTATAAAAGCTATACCTAGGAAGGTTTTTGTTTGAAATTTCATAATGCTACTCTTCGATGAAGAGTTGTCTAACGTCATCCCAATCGCTGTCTTTTGCTTGTTCAAACCCTTTAATTTTTAGAGGAGACAAAAGTTCAGGGTGAGTGTCATCAAGAGTTATGATTGCTTGTTGAATGCGTTCTACAACATCTTGAGGGACATGAGGACTGACGGCAATAGCATGAGGGGTGTAGCCTTGACTCTCCCATAAAACAATCAGATTATCGGAAACTTCACCTTGCATAGCGTTTAAGGTTCGATAGATACCACCACCTGCCACAAAATTTCCTTGAGCGATATTATGATAGACCGAATCATGCGAACGTACATAAACGGGGTCAATATTGATATTGTTCTGCCCCAAGAAGCCTTGAGTTAAGAGACTTGCAGCAAAAGCGTCAGGGGAAGGGAACGCCAACTTTTTGCCAGCTAACTCTTGTATCGTTGATATACCGCTATCTTTTTTTACAACGATAATCCCCTTTATTTTTTTGTCTTCGGCTTTGGTTATTGCGATATAACCGTTGGATTCGCTAAATACGGTATAGTGATAAGGGTTCATATAACTTATATCATATAAACTCTTTGACAGTTCTTTTTCAAACAGAGGAATTGATGATTTGGTGGCAAACCTTACCTCCTGTCCAATTTCTTTCGAGATATATTGAAGAATTGGGAGCCACTGTTTGGCTAATCTTTCGGCTGATTGCTGCGGGACAATTCCAAAACTCAATGGCTTATCCGCGAGGCTAGGTTTAGAGATAATAAGGAGGCTTATTAATATAATTCGTATAGGAGCCATAGGGTTCAATTCTTGTTAAATGAAAAAATATGCCAGGACTATGAATGCCTAAACCAAGCTAGCCATGACCTATATCAAAACTTAATTTAGTTCTGGCTAAGTACCTATATCTCGATAAATTCTTAGAGAAACATCTATTTGAAATATAGATACTTAGTTTGATGAGGGGCGCCCTAGAGGTTCATGAGGCTTTCAATGGACTCCTCAACCGAGTCAAAATTATAAGAGTGAATATTATAACCATCGCTAGCATTGATTTTAACTTTAGAAATTCCATTGTTAATTTCAGCGTCTAGAAGGTCGAGAGAAATTTCGACCGATTGGCTAATCATAATTTTTTGATTCATTAAAGTGATGCTACATGATTGTAAAACCATAGTTTGTCCCTTCCTAGCCGAGGCAACAGAATCTTAATGTTCTGATTGCCGATTGATGACGTTGTTAGAAGAATCCCTTCTATTTTTAACAGTAGACTAAATTGTAAAAAAGCATATTTTATTTTTAAATGGGAACCAAAATTGTGACATTGAAAATATAAAGGCTCTGGTATCATGTGACTTAGCACTTTGTTAAACGAAGCTCCATTCGATTAACTACCAGTTAATGATATGAGAGGTGGCGATTCATTTTATAAGGCCCACAGTGCAATGGAGGGGCTTTATGATGCATGCTTAGGTTTACAAGACCCTAAACAATCCATTAATTGCTAATTTAGCAAAATCATTGACTCACTTTTTTTCCAAAGGTTTATTAAAGGATAGTCCCCTACCCTGTTTCAATCAGCGGCCATCAGCAGCTTTTTTTAAAAAATCCAGCCTAACTCAGAAAAAGACACCACACGCTCAAACGAAACCACAAAGTGGTCCAGCCAGCACTCAAATATCAACCAATGCCAACGCATCCGTCAGTTGAGGGTAATGCGTCGGTCAGCTTGACTTGGGGTGGCGTCGCTACTTGGGTGGTTATGATAGAGAATAACCACACTCGCATTCATGGCCAGTGACGCTTTCACGACTTCACGCGGATAGACCGAGGCGGCATTAACGGTACCGTAGAACATCTCTTTGGTGCGCACACTCGATGTTGATTATCAAGGAAGATAATCCCAAACACTTCAGACTCACAAGCGGCCAAGGACGTTTGGCAGAACGATTTCACCAATTCAGGCGAGGTTAATGGCGTTGGTTCTGAGATAAACAGTTTGGATCTGAGAATGCTTGCGGCCTGATCAAGGATGCCCTTTTCTTCTGAGTTGAATAACGAAACATTTGAGTATTGAACAAGTGCTGAGATGGTATTTCCTTTCGGTCTTGGTGAGCGTCTGACTGTCCGTACCCAGTTGCAGGTTCTGTAGCGCAAGGGCGCGCAGCGGCGAAGCCTCCCTAGCGCGAGGGTTCTCAAATGGGACGGTTTAAAGGAAGTCGCGACAACAAGCCAAAAGGACAGCCTAAGCCAGTACCTCAACCCAAAGCACGTCGCCCAGTTAGAAAGGTCCCTTCCCCACCAAGAAGGCGCCCTACTGGTTACTCGACTTACGCCACTCGATATTAATGCCTGCTCGTGACGAGCGCTTTTCCCGGTTTACTTGACTGGGTGATAACACACCGAATGTTCGCATCCCCCTCAACCAAGGACTCCCCCTCCGACGACGCGATCATATTTGTCATAAAAGGGCCTCAACACGCACACTCGATAACCTTGGTCACTTAAGACAAGACCGAACAAGGCGTTGCTCGTCGAAAAACATAACCCGTTTGAATGCCGCTAACGGCTAGAATATCGAAACAAAATCCAGACACACTAATGACCTTCTCTTATGAGTGTCTGATGACGTACACAATAAGCAGACTTCAGTCGTCATACAGACAAGAGAGTAAAGCCTTTGCCGATGCACGATGCTCGGAGGTTGTTTCTATCGTCCTTTCCGTTTTCTTCGCGTAAGCGTAGTCTTCTCGCATCTGCTTAATGGTGGTAGTGTTATCACACACACTGATACTCACCCCCTTCCCTCGGTTGCCTTCCTCTAGTATTAAAGAGTCGGTATACCCAAACTCACTCACCAAAATCTCATGAACCTTGACGGTCTTTACGGTGGAGTAAAAGTCGGTTGAATTCACCCAAATCACGTGCATGGATATGTCAGCGGATACCGTAGAACGAACTGTCATGTGACCCCCTAAGCGCCAAAACGCACATCGAAACAAAATCCTGAGCACTTAAACGTTCCTTCCCCCGTTGTCACAAAGCGCAACGCTGGAAACACAGACCCGTAAGTGGTGTACAGAATGATGTGATCCGCTCGCTCGTGAAGAAACCATTCCCCAAAGCCAGCACCATTTAATTCGATGAAAAAGTCACGGATTTCATGGAAAGCAAAACGACGCGACACCAATTGTGGAAACTGCTGCTTGATAGCGTCAACGAACCCTTGGTCTTTTAACACTGCGATATCAGCTAGTTGCTCTGGCGACTGACGACGACTGAACATTTTCAAACGCTGGATTTTGGAAACAAAATCAGACTTTCTTTTCACCTCATCACGACACTTTTTGACTTGATAGCGTAACTTCAAGACCGCCAAAGGACTAGAGATATCATTTTTTGGTGAGCTTTCGTGCCCCAGCGGCGAAACGCTGGTCGATGAATTTGAATTAGAGAGAGTTGGGGTTGAGTTTTGTTGCGCCATGAGAGTTTCCTTTCTGTTTGAGTATCACTTTTCGGAGCCGCTTGGCGGTCCGCTATCTCAACATCGTTCTGCTTTGCAAGGGCGCGCAGCGGCGAAGCCTCCCTTGTAAAGGAGGTTGTGGGGAGAAACGGTTAACAGCCTGCATGCCCGAAAATGAGGCGAGTGAAAGAAATCGGCGCATAAGAAAACAAGCCCTTATTCGAACTTATTCAAAGACAGAGAGATCAACGAGGAGGGAACGACAAGGCGCTAAGACTCTTAGGGCAGACAGGCCTAGCCCGCAGGGTGACGCCTAAGGCAACGATAAGAATCGTGATAAGACACATTTAAAGTGTTTGTCTTTACAAGGAAATGAGGCTCAGAACAGGTTACAAGATTCTTCAAGTTTCATGTTCATCAGTGTTTGAAGTTAAGTCCGAGGTAGGCCCTATGACATCGCTTAAAGTATATAACGAGCCTTTATATAAGATATGTAGTACATAGGTAATACATATTTAATTCATTTTGTTGATCAGCTCAATGAGATCTTCATCATCGATCTTATCTCGATATAAAGCCAAGGCTCGGTACAGTTTCGCTGCAGACACATTTCTCTCGGTCTGCTCTTGCAGATTTGCTACCCAATCAGTTATCCGTTCTTTATCAGTCAGTGACATTCTAAGAGTCAGAGGAGGCACCTTATAAGATGTCGTCACTTTCTTTTTGACAGTCGTAATTCCAGTCGACTTGCTTGAGCCTTCGTTCTTGTGAGTGGAGATAGCGGTTATAGCTCCTCGTTTCTTTAACTTAGTCATGTGTATTACCTATGTATTACATTAAATTTAAAAGAAACGCAGCGAGTTTTCGGTAATCGTTATTAACAAGAGAGCCCGATTTATAAAAGCGCACAGGAGAGGAAACGGCATTAGCTTGTCCGACATGCTCAGAACGACGGACAGATACTGGTAGCAATTTATCTTGTACTACCTCCAATTCCTCATCAATGAACTCATTAATAAGAGTGTTTCTTGAGTCGACCTCGTTCCTCAGAATCAGATAATTGCCTTCGTCCTCCTTAATTTCAGAGACAGCTTCGAGTAAAGGGCTAATGCCGTCTAATGAAAATGCACCTGAATCAACAGGGATCAAAATAAGGTCTGAGGCCTGGATTGCGTTAAGAGTCGTTAGGGATAAGTTTGGTGGCGTATCAAGAAGAATGAAATCATAGGCACCACCTAACTTCGCCAATTGCTTTTCTAAAATTCGTTCACGATTAATCTTTGTCAGTGATGTTTCGATGACACGTGACAACTGAACATCAGCGGGAACAACATAGAGGTTTTCAATGGAGTTCCCATTAAGCTTTGCAGGTTGAATTAAATCGACAATGGACACAACTTTAGGTTTATCAAATAAAGCAGCTACCGTCTCTTCAAACTTAAAATCCCGCTGTCCTATTAACGTTTTAGAGCAGTTACCCTGAGGATCGAGGTCAATCACTAACACTTTTCGTTTTCGTGCAAGCTCAGCCCCTAAATTGACAAGAGTCGTGGTTTTTCCAACGCCACCTTTTTGGTTCGCAGCGCTGATGATTTTAGTCTTCATAACAAACACCTCATGTATTACATGTGTAGTACACAATAAAAAACAAAAGGCGCCCTGTCAATGTATTACATATGTAATACACTTATTCTATCAACGCCTAAAGTTATCCCTCCGTTACCAATCGATGATATCGAGACAGTAAAAATCCTAAAGAAAGTGACACCAGCAGCGAAAGCACTATCCGCGGAATTCAAATTATTAGGCTCCTCAGCAACCAAAACTTCTTGGTTAAATTAATCCCAATACTAGAATCAAAGTCGAGTTCTGAAATTGAAAATATTGTGACTACGATGGGTACACGGTTTAAGCATAACAACGAACAACTAGCAAGTTACGTCATTTTGCTTTCAGCCTTAGAGCCTTGCTATTTTCATGATAAGATACCCTCACCAATAAATAGTCCATGTGAACAATGTCAGAACCTTCATACCACCAACTTCTTAAGTCGACCTTCGAAAACACTCTTCTTCACCTTTACTTCAAAGTAAACGTTGCCAGTCACTTTGTTAAAGAAGAGCAACGAAACAAGATCATCATTGACTTCTTGAAGCCAAAAATCAAACAAGCTCGATATAGCCTTATCAAGAAAAAGCTTAAAACGGTTTGTTTGATGAAGAATAAGTTTGGCTCAATCGAAAAACACTTAGAAAGCGTTCTATCTCAATATTCAGCGATAGAAAGTCAAAACGACGTTGATAAACTTTATGCCTTGTTAGAACGCTTTGAGAAGAGCGGATTAGAAACAAAACTTATTGAAGAGACCCCTAAACAGGAAATGGACGTTGTTTATATCGACAGAGCACATATTGATAACTGCTTCGATAATGAAAACCGTCAGATTGCACCTATTTCGCTGTTTATACATACGAATGAATTAGACAGGTTCACTGAATGCTTAACAACCCAACCTTATTTCACATTTGAGTTGTGCCAAGCAAGTGAAGAATTAAATAACTATCACTATCAACTTCACCCAATTAGCGAACCAGACTGCTTATCACACGCTGTTTAGCAGTAACTGGCCCAATACTCTTGTCAGTACTTACCTGTACTTTTCCATCATTTGTCTATCCTGTTACCTTAGCCATTGTCCCACTGCTATATGAAGCACCAACTAACACAACCAAATCTAAAACGTTGGGCACTTCCAGCCCAAATCAAGATGTGTTGTACGTGATTTACCAAGCGGTACTACCATCCTTTTTTCATCACAATCAAGGCCAATCTTTTGATCTTCGAGCAGCAAGCTGTTCAGATATAAGCCTAACGCTGAATGATCTTGGCCATTCGGCTTCACCGCTACGGCTTCAACAATAAATTCAATTCCAGTTGACAGTATCTCGGTATCTTTAAAAGACATACCCACTTAATTTGCTGTGTAAACATACCGTAAATAAAGGTATGTGAATCCATATTTACACGAATTGAGACATCAATTACATTGAATTTACCAAGGGTTCACATTTTGCCGCGATAGTTACTCATTATTATTCAACTCAAGGAAAAGCTGACTCAAGCACCGCCTTCTTTTTCCCTACTTCATACTCCGCCCAGTATAACGTTATAGGGGCAGATATCTGATGAACAGCATAATTACCACGATACTCTGGCTCATTTCGCCTACTTTCGGATAAAGCAGACTTGATCCATTCAAACAGATAGACATAACGACTGACGGTCTGGCGACACAGGTTCGCATTACGCGCCACCAAACCAATCGTGAGCTCCTGATTTTTGCGTAACAGAAACTGACATGCGCGGATAATTCGACGAGTGGTCTTCGTCCGACGAAGGTTATGGGTTCTTCTGGCCGCTCTACGCTGCCTTTCCTGTAAACTTAATCCACTATCCAACCCCATCACACCTCGCTGGCAGTCTGAGCGAGCACAATATTTATCCCAGGTCCAACGAGAAACACTTTTCACCACCGCCAACACCTCACTGCACTTCAGAGGCGGCTTATCCGCGGTGTCGGTATTTTTGTAATGAGCGAAACTCTCCACACGGCGTTTAAAGTTCGGATAACTGCCCTTTTCTCTTTCTTCTTCGACGATGTCATATGCGTATCGACGAGTGTGTTCGAATAAAGTACAGTTTCGAGAATAAGAGACATCAATATCTTGACGAAGCCATGGCCGCGTTGTCTCCAGCTCAAGAGAATCCGCTAACTCATTGAGTTCATAGACACTGCGGTGAAGTTCGGTCGTCTGCCACCACGGGTGAAAGGGCGTTTTGGCAACAGGCCCCGAATAGCTCAAGTCCGCCTCAAGTCTCAATGCTAAGGCGTGATAAATGGCTTTAAGGTACTGAATGGGTTTAGAGCGAGCCTGATCGCTGGTGCAAACCGGCACAATAGCGTAAAAAAGGTGGGCTTTATTACTGGTGCGGTTTCGAACGATTAGATTAGGGGGTGGCAAGCCTTCATCTTGCCAAATATAGGGGTTGGGGACAGAGCGATGGTCATGATCGATGTCAAACACCATCCACGCCTGCATCTCTTTACGATTAACCTGCATATACGGCCATCTGACCGCATAGTTTCGAGGTCTGATGAGCATCGCGGTTTTATTGTCACTGCACCTCGACAAATAAGGCGCTTCCTCAAGTAGCCGACTCAAACACGACATGGATGAAGACGCAGCGTATTCAGAATGAGCCGTCATCGCATCACCCTTGGTGCACCTTGCCCATACTCACCTACAGAAAAAACAAGGCAAAAGAGATTGTCTTGAGCGTTGAGCGCCGTTACTGAATCAGTCCTCTTGACTCTCTCTGATAAGATTCGAGAGCCGGTCAAAGCCATTCCTTTTGAGCTTTCGTAGCCGCCACGGGTGTTAATTTTTATCGAACACCTTTTCGAATGACAACTGACTGCATCACGCCACTCTTCTTTACCTTTTAAGACTAAATTGGAGACGGTTTCAATACTGGTTTGAATGACCTTACCCTGTACGACCGCAAACACATGATGATTCATAAAGTTGACCTCGGCTAAAAAACGCTCCCATTCGGAGAAACCAATAACGCTACTCTGGAAGAGGAAAACGCGTTAAAGCCAACGTTGTCTGATTCTTTGCATTCGCTTTTCGAGGCCGAATAAACGAATTCGCAGTCGTACTTGTTCAAACCCATAATTCGAACGCCCTAATTGGTTCATTAACCTCGCCTGCTCAACCCATAAGGAAGAAAGTTGACGAGCGCATAACTCGCGTCGAATGTGCCTGATATACCTAAGGCCTCTACGCTTATCTTCCTCAGTCAATTCATGACCAGAACTTTCAGGGCATGACTGGTGACACGGAGTAACAGACATCATTGCTCCGAATTGATCTGTGAAGCAGATAAACTATCAGCGGCCGCCACATCCTCTATGGCTTTATGCAGACAAACACCTTGATTCAGTTTTTCTAGGCTCCTGATGAGTTTTACCTGAACGCTGATACTGGCGTGTGCGGTATGAATAATCTTATGTTTTTGAGCGCGAGTAAGGCGAGGATTTCCTGCATACTCCAACGCCATTCGAGACAATTCACCTGAATGGATCGAGTTCTCTAATACGCTTTGGGCAAAGGTGTCGTCCGTGCTCTCCGGTGTTATATGAGCGGTGACCACGCCCAATCCAAGAAGCAAGCTGTTTACGATGGTGTGATTACCGCTCACTTTTGCGAGAGTAATCGCGTCTACACAACTCAGAACATGAGGCTGAGCAGGATTGAGCTTATTGCGTAGAATAGTTGGGTTCATCCCTATTCTCGCAGCCAAGTTGCTCATATTCTCTGCGGCTCTAAAGACACAGCACGCTTCATCAAAAGCCAACTGCTTTGTGCGATAAAATTCGCTTATCGAGTCAATGTCATTCATAACGAATACTCAATTGAAGAAAAGTGGGACAAAAACGAAGCCCCAACCAAGAACATTGTTCCTAACCAGTTAATTCCGCCGACACGTTTGACTTTGAAAGCTAATTCACAAAAACCTTTCCAACGGGAGTTATCCGCATGATCTCGAAACTGCTCCAATTCTTCATCAAAAGCCATTTCCATGAGGTGCTCTGGGTTTAACTTATTTCTCAAAATGGTGGGGGACACACCAATGTTCTTGGCAATTTCAGCCATGTTTTCGGTCAGTCGAAACGCATTGCAAGCATCTTCAAACGCCTTTTGTTTAGACTCCCGAAAAATGTACATTGATACGTTAACATTCATATCAGATACTCATTGGGTCGCGAATAGAACGTAAACTAAAACTTAGCTTCTAGAGCTCGTTTAGTTAACAGGGCCAGATTGACTAGGTTAAGCTCACCCGCCCCGTCTTTAGCCATTCGAGGGATCTTTCCTTCTTTTAGCTTCTTCTCGATGGTTCCGACTTTCATACCTGACAGTTCTGCGTACTTTTCTGTCGTTACATATGGCGCTTCAATAGCGATAACAAGTGGTTGACTCATGTTGACTTCCTCAATAGTTGTCGTTGCTTGAGTGGGTGCTCAGACTTGACTGGAACCTTTTTTCTGCTCACCCACCCCTCCTCATGCACCTGCTCACAAATGCATTCAAAAACTGTCTTTGAAATTGTTTTGAAATCAAACGTGTGCGATTCTTGTATTTACGACTATATAAATACATATAACCGCAAATAATAGCTAACATTTGACTTAATTTTAATTCACTGTTGATTTTTGATCGCAATTAGCATTTCGTCAACTGTTATTTACTTCTATTTGCAGTAAATCAACAAGGCTTCGTTCAATGTCAGACGTAGATCAACAATTAGAACAACTCAAAAAGTTGACAGGTACTTCAACAAACACTGAGTTAGCAAACGTTTTAGGGGTCGCTAGGAACACAGTCCAAACGTGGCGTATTCGTGGAAAGATCCCAGAACGGATTTTTTTAAAAGCCCAACAAATTGCCGATGGGTCGGTCAACCCTGCGCTTATAAGCAATGTTTCTAAAATAGTGCCGATGTCAGAGTTTAAAGCTTGGAGTGAGTTGCCTGTCTATGATGTGCATACGGCAGCTGGAGCGGGGACCCTGGTTCAGGGCGAGTTCCAACTGGACACTCTGATGGTTCCAACTAGCTTATTGAGCGAGTTTGATTTATGTGAAAAATCCGCCTCCATTATTTATGTGGATGGTGACTCAATGGAACCCACCTTGAGCGACAAAGATCGCTTATTGGTAGATACACGCGAGCTACAGCACCCTGTATCAAACGGTGTGTATGTCATTCGAATTGATGATGCGGTCTACGTAAAGCGTTTGAAATGGAATATAGCGAAAGGGGTTTATTTAATCGTTTCTGATAACCAAGATTATGAAGCTTTTGAAATCGACCATAAGACCGGACGAAATTTCAAGATAATTGGCAAGGCAATAGCGCCTGTGTTCAAGAAGATTTTCTAAACACAAAACCACGAGCTTAGCTCGTGGTTTTTTTCGTTTCATACATACACCGCCATTGAAAGACGAGCGCTACATCATGTACGTTTCTTCAAGGTCAACTTTAAAATCGATCGGTGGCAGGTTCACCAAATGCTTACTCTCACGCCTCACTAGCTCTGCCTTGGCAGGCTTCCCTACCCCATCAGAGTAAATAGAAGCAATATAGAGCTCTTCTGAATGATGAAATGCATCATGAAAGCTGACTTCATTGTTAAGCAAACGAGCTAATAAAGGTTTAGTCACTGGAATATAAGCCCACTTAATGCACTGACCTTCATCATAGTCCCCACTCCAATAAACCATCTATCTTTGCGTATTTTCATTCTTAACCGAGAAGCATTTTGGCCCTAAGAAGTCCTCATACACTTCCAGTAATTCTAGTTGACCTAGCTGCGTACCAGTGGGGAGTAAGTTCATCGCTCGTCCTCATGTTTCCAATTTGACCAATCAAACATTGAAATGAACCTTACTATGAAATACTGTTTTTATATACAGTTTATTGGCGGTATTTACGTTATGACAGTTAGGAACCTAAAAGACGGCAACAAAAAGCCATGGATTATGGAAGCCTACCCTAATGGTCGTACGGGTAAACGGATTCGTAAACGCTTCGCTACGAAAGGTGAAGCTATGGGATATGAGCGCTTCATCCTCAATGAAATCATCGATAAACCATGGTTAGGAGGAAAAACAGATAAGCGTACTTTAAGTGAGCTCATTGAACTGTGGTATGCGTTGCATGGCAAGTACCTTAAATCCGGCGAGCATACTCGAAAGCGACTCCATACTATTTGCAAGGCGCTGCTCGATCCTGTCGCTGCTCACTTTAGCCAAGCTGATTTCTTCCATTATCGAGCCACTCGAATCAACATTTCCTATAAGAGTGCTAATCATGGGAAAGAGCTCAAAGCCTCATCGCACAACTACGACCAACAATGCTTACAAAGTATGTTTTCTCAGCTCATCGAAATTGGTGAATTGAAATACCCTAATCCAATGAAAGGCCTAAAAAAACTCAGAAAAGACGAAAGTGAATTGGTTTACTTAACCCAAAAGGAGATTGAACACCTATTTCAGTTTGTCAAAGACGCAAGAGATGCTGAGCAACTGATACAGATTTTTAAGATATGTTTATCTACCGGTGCACGAATTATGGAAGCAGCGGAGTTGAAAGGCTCTCAAATCAGTCCATATATGATCACGTTCACCAAGACTAAAGGAAAGCGGAATAGAACTGTGCCCATTTCAAAAGAACTATACGAAGAGATCTACAAACCAACCAATGGCCGCCTATTCCACTACAGTTACCCGTCGATCTACAATTGGTTAACAAAAGCTCTTCCTAACCTACCAGACGGTCAAGCAACCCATGTACTGCGTCATACTTTTGCATCTCATTTCATGATGAATGGCGGCAACATTTTGGTCCTGCAACGAATTCTGGGACACCAAAAAATTGAGCATACGATGAATTATGCTCATTTTTCGCCAGACCATTTGAGTGAAGCAGTCCTCCTAAACCCACTCGTCTTTCCAAGAGTGGCAAATTAAAAGTTTTGTTTCCTAAAAGCACACTGCTAAGTTTCGGCGAGCTGATTCTGACCACTGTCTCACCCTATTATTATTTACCAATAAATTACTAGATTTCTCAGAGCATTTATCAAAAATATTAAGATCTGAAAGACTTGGTGATCACAACGGGTAAAAATTCAGCCTATGAAGGCTCTGGACAAAAATAAATCAGTACCTTTGCTAAATGAAAAAGTTCATGAATAACTACAGGTATGGAAAGTCACTTAATTTGGTGCCCAGTATTAACTGTGCAGATCACTATCTAATTTGTATGGATCTTTACAATCCTGTTTAATACCTTTGCGTTAGGGTTATTATTGTCGTATAGCACTCAGTAAACACATAATGAAAGGAATTTATCTATGATATTTAAAGGAATCAGTGCTTTCCCGATCACCCCGATGTCAGATGAACGAATCGACGTAAGCGCTTATAGTCAGGTTCTTGGCCGTTTAATTAACGCAGGGGTTGATTCTATATGTGCATTAGGGTCAACAGGCTTATATCCGTATTTAAACGCATCAGAAAAACATAACGCGATTGCTACTGCAGTTGAAGTCGCAGGAGATATTCCTGTCTTGGCTGGCATCGGGTCGCTACGGTTAAGGGATGTGCTCGCTAATGCTGAGCAAGCAGAGCAGCTCGGAGTAAAAGGCCTTTTACTCGCGCCTATTTCTTATCAACGGTTATTCGATGAAGAAGTCTATGAACTCTATCGACGTGTGTCGGAGAGCGTTTCGGTACCTATTTGTGTATACGACAACCCAGCTGCTACCCACTTTACCTTTAGTCACGAACTCCATGCTGAGATTGCAAAGCTAAAAATGGTGAAGTCAATAAAGTTCCCTGGTGCGCAATTTGAAGATCAGGGTGTATGCCGAGTTCAAGCTCTCAGAAAACTACTGCCAGGTAATGTAACGATTGGAGTTAGTGGTGATGTATTCGCTTCTAATGGTATTCAAGCAGGATGTGACGTTTGGTATTCCGTCCTAGCAGGTTTTTTTCCACTCACCGCTCTACACTTATTTAAGCAAGCCAAAATTTGTTCCCCTGAGCAAGCGAAAGAACTCTCTCTAAGATATGACAGACTGTGGCAATTGTTCTCAGATAATCTCGGTGGCATGAGGGTGATGGTCAGTGCGGCAGAACTATTAGGCTATGCTGAATCCCCATGTTTACCAGCCCCTTTGACAGGATTAAATAATGAGTCCAAGCTCATTCTGCAAGAACTTATCTCAGAATTAGAACTCGCTTAACACTATATGTAGAGGGAAATTTCTGGCGAGATTTTTCGGTCCAAAATCAAACTGGCACGCTTTGGAGCACTTTCGAGTTAGAAAGTGCCACGGGTAAAAATTCAGTCTATGAAGTTTCTGGACAAAAGTGAGTTTGGCTCTTTGGAGCGAATCTACCCACCGGATAATTCTTAGTATCCCAAAACGCAATCAGGCACCGCTTATCGCAGTGCCTGAGGTGGAAGAAATGGACATTTCTGTGTTTGGATTTTTCAGAGTTGGTGAATGGCCGAATGAGATCAGGTAGGGTGCAAGGAGAGACTGAGCCTGTTTTTTTAACTTTTAACCGCTTGATGTGCTGGAAACAGTTGGTTCACAAAATCAGCACATGACGATATGTGATGCAAACAATCACCGACTAGCATTGAAGAACCATGTGCCTTTGAGTTTCTGAGATCAGCCATGACTGTAACCATTGACTTGCACCATGCATTGTCAGAGCTTGGGTCTTCTATATGACGAAAACCTGAGTCTTTAATCCATCGTTGAGATACTGCGTGGTTCAATAGAGCTTTGAACATCATTCTCTTTTTAGGGGCAACTCGAAGCCTGATTGCGTGCTCTATGATTGTATATGTTTTTAGGTGAACTTCGGGGGCTAATGCATAGAAAAAGTAGGAATAGAGTGCCATGTTTTTAGCCACATTAAACTGTCCTTTGATTTCGTCAGGAACTTCATCGTTCAGAATTTCATTAGAAAGGTACTTATGCATTCCTTTCAGGCTGGGCACGGAGCCGCAAACGGAGCCCATCAGTTGATGTTTTTTATCCATCCGCGTTAATTCTTCTAAACTTTTAAATTCTTCCATTCCAGACTCTGTAGTGTTACGCCACGTTAATGCGTGAGTGAATGTATGCCACAATTATAGCGAAGCGTAAATGGCACGCGTTTACGCTTCGCTCTTAGACGTTTGTATGAAGAATCCAACCACTTTGCAAGCTGTCCGTTTCAGTGGCTGACTTGTTGAGATAAGCTGTGTTTCGTCCAATTGACTACAGTCTTCTTGGTAGGGTTTGCCAACGTTTCAAACCACAAAAGTACAAAAATGCACTAAACCTTGTCTAAGATATTCCATATTAGGGTTACAGGAACAACTCATCGGTGATGTCTAAATTGGTTAATAATCACAATGAGCATTTAACAGCTAATTATAGATATGTTCGGTGTTTTTTAACCTCACGTATCCGGAATAGTAAATCCCTGCTACTTGAATCAAGGCTTGATAAAGGCACTTCAAGCCCTAACTAATATTTGAAGGTGGTTATTGTTGACAATTACTATGCTCTGTAAATTCTTTAATACCTTTTTTATCCAACTCTAAGGCCCATTCGTACGCTCCTTTAGCTGGATTGTAATTATGAATTACCCAGTTTTTATGAATACCTTCCTGGAACCTACTACCAACTTTAATTGCTAACGTAGACTGTACTGATAAAAATAAATGTACTCGTTTACAATTTTGGTTTACTGAAAGCTTATCGATAAGAGTCTGGACATCTTTAGAAATGCGCTCCAAGTTTTCTTGATTCTGAACTAAGTTTCTATCTGAGCCTACTTGAGGAGATAGAATGGTCGTGTGTTCTCTAAGCGAAAATGGAAGCTGTTCTCTTAACACTGGGGTAGTGAAACCAATAGCTATACCTATATCGCCATTAGCATTTTCCTTTTCAATAAGTTGAAAATGTTCAAAACCAATATTTTTATCTTCTTCATTGAGCAGTTTCCAATCACCTCCACGGTGAAACTTATCGAAATAGATTACTTTGGCACTCACAGATCTTAAAAATGCTCCATAGGCAACAAGAAACGGGATTCTAGCCAAGCCGCCGATATAAACTTTTTCGCAGTTTTGGTGCAAAATAAATCTTTTGAACAAATCAGTTGTCAGTTCAGCGTTATACATTTTGATTTGATTGGCGTGGTCTAAATCTTCCGATTCTGGAACACTAAGTTCAACAGGTTCTCGTGCATCTAATCTTTCTGAAGTTGGTAATATTTCATCAGGAAAACAGCTTGCTGTGCCAGGCAAACCAGTAATCAAGACTCTCGCTGTTTTCCTTGCTCGTTTTCTAAGAGAGTTCAGTTCTAAAAAAATCAATAATATGCCAGTTATACATGTTATAGCAGCAAGGATTAGTAAGGAAATTGATATTCCGTCGCTCGTAATCTCTAGGTTATGAATTAAATAACCCTCTGGAAAATATGCATTAAAGGCAATCGCTGATAGTGGAGAGCCTATTAATGATGTAAGTGCAGCGATAATGAGCTTTACGCCATAGTGCGTAAGTGGGTTAGATTTCTTTTTAATTTCTAATATGACTCTCAAGCACCACTTTATTTTTTCAAAATTACTTGCTTCCAATCTTGTACTCCCCTAGTAGTTCAATTTTACTTGTAGTCTTAATTTGCTGACCAACCCAGCATCGTATATGAGTCTGCCCAATGATAATGAAAAACAATCTAGTTCCCTCGTATCTAGAGTTTTTCAAAGCATTTATCCAGTCTTTTCTATCTAGCGTAGAGAAGTCAGGCTTGGCCTCTGGATGTGTATGCCAAAGCCCTACAAATGTTGAGTGCCCATTGGACTCCTTCCACTTATCAAGAACCTTATTGTTATGAGCTTCTGAGCGATAGTACGAGCATCTAGCCTGCCTATCAGAAGGTTGAGGAGGTGTGAAATCATCTATAAGTATTGCTCCACCGCTATTGAGGTGCTTTCCGACTAACACGCCACCAGACTCTGGCTGGCTTGGTACCAGTTGGCAAAAAGTACTTAAGCTATCAAGTAACGTTTGGCATACTCGTAAAGTACCATATTCAGAAATTTCTAATTTCCACTCATTATTCATTGCACACCCTACAATTTTTCTTTTTTACCAAATCAACTTGATCTTTTAATGCTATTGCGTTGTAACGAATTGAAGTTTCGAGTACATGATTACCATTTCCTTTCCAAGTCAAAGCTACGGAGTGCTTGTTATTCAATAAAAACTCAAGACTTTGTTGCGCTGCTAGTAGTGCGGTGTTTGTAGAGTCCAAATTTGAGAATGGAGTAAAAACGCCAGCACACCCTGTTAAGTTTTGGGATATTTGTTGACCCGTTTTCAGGAGGTTTAGTTCGCCCTCTGAAGTAAATCCTACAGGGTTTGTATATAGACACTCGAAGCAGCTTTGCATTAAATTAAGTGCTACTGAATGACCTCCATACCCTGCGGCTTCGTTCCAGCAGAAAATCACGTTATGTAACCCAAGAGATTTAAGTTGCTTGTTGATGAGTAAATTCGTTGTTGGAGAACCAACTGCAACAATCACTAAGTCGGCGGATAAAAATTCCTTGTCATAGACTGCTTTTTCAAATTTTATCGGTTTAGCAGTGAGCTTTATGTGGGGCAGATTATTTCTAAGTTCGTCTACCAAAGCTGAAACTTTATAAACTTTACTGATAACGCCACTTTTGGGGTTTGGCTTAAAATTCAAATAGCGTCCACCCAATCTGTGTCGATAGATGTTATCCGCTTCAAGAGCATCATCATCCACCAAAATTATTTTTCCTATACCCGTTTTAGCCAGCAGTGACACAACCTCGCTTCCAACTGAACCGCAACCTACTACCGCCACTTTTTTAGTTGTTAGACTACTATTGGCACCACCTCTTTCTAGTAAATAGGCTTCGTTGTGCCTTTGTATGGAGTGTGGTTTGATACTCCAACGTTGATCACTGCTGAGCAGTGGATGCTCAAGTGTCTGCTTAGCTGTAAATTGAAGCAATAATTGGCTCCTTTCCCCAGAAGAGCGTGGGAATGAGAGCAGAATAAAGAATTGATTCTTCGAGCGCTCCTTTGCCAACAATTTGTTAAGCTTCACAGAGTTTTTACTGGATATGTTTCGCTGCAAACTAGTCAGATAGTTCGGTGAAATATCTTCACCGTTAGCCGGTGGCAATGTAGGTTCGAGTATCGGCAAGTGAATTATGTTTATCACTTGCAAGTCGTGGTTCTCACCAATATTACTAAACTCTGAAGGTAGAGGGCTATTTTTGTCATAAAGCAGGACTGGTATCGCGTGTTTTCCCACACGTTTATTTTCTTTGTAGATGATTCTCAATGATACCTGTTCAAGATTACCCTCGGCATGATAGAAAGAATTAATTTTTGGTCTGCATTCAAAGTAACCTTCATATTCATCAAACAACTCGTCTTGATAAATCCTCAGTTTTACCCGTTCAAGCAAACGTAAAACGTCACTTAGATAGTTATCAATTATTGCTGTTGGCCTCTCGTAATCGATAAGCACGGAATCGCTTTCTTCTATGCACATTACACCGTCTTTATTGACGTGAGGGATTGTACCAATAAAGCTTTTATCCAATAATTCAGCTGCTGGTAACTGGTACGGAAATTTTTTTGGAAAGTGCAATGCTACATTCCAATTGTGCCTCTTACCTTTTAGTTCGAAGTTGTATTGGCAATCATCTTCTTTGTGCCAACGAACTATAGAAGGTGAGCTTAGTTGTTGAATGGCTTCTTCTAACTCAACAGCTGTCATGCATTGTTTCCTGTTACCACATAAGGCACTGTCTCTGTTGCTTTGCTGTCTTCAACTAGTGGAAAATCTTCACCAAAAACTTTACGCAAAATCTTGCTAGTTTCGTGGTCTGAGCTTTCATCCATCGCCTCTTCAAGTGACTCAAGTAGCGCGTCAGCTTTATAATAATAATTGTCTAGTTGCTTCAAGGACATTTTGTAGTAAACATCTTTATTTGGCGCTACTGGTAATGTGACCACTGTTGTATATTTTAACGAGGCAGAATCTGGATCCCAAGCCTGCACAAAGCTGTTTTTGATCGCTCTGACAATCGTAATTAAAGCTTCTAAGTCAGAGTCAGCGCTGTACACGAAGGATCTTCTGGCCTGAATGGTTAGACCTATCGATGGTGGAGCAGCATTTCCATTTGAAGAAAAGTGCTTCTGTTTCCATTTTTTTAGTGCTTTCACACATCGTCGGAATTGCTCCCGCTCATCTGAGTTGGAAGAAACATCTCGAACCCACTGATTGAGCTTCTTGGGCTCAGCTTTATACCAACACCGGTTTTTAGTTGAGTGCTCGTTCCCCCAGGCTATATGCAGGTCATCATTGTTTTTTGAGTAGACTGGAAGGTCAACATGATAGCCACTAGCATACTTAACGGTAATACATGGACGGTTAAACTCAACGGTACGGTTATTCCTTTTATTGAGTTTATCCCTTACCAATTTTTTCAATTGATTTGAATCATACTCATCATTGGTTATGTCAAAAATTAAGCCGACATCAATATCATAGTCATCACTTTTAGGCTTTACACCAGTATTCATTGCATACGAACCCTGATCTATTTTTGTGAAGGTCAAAGGCTTGTTGGTACCGGGAACTTTTTCATCCTTTAAAGAGTCACGAAGCTCGTCAACTAATGTGTCTCGCTTTTCACGTAAAGTCTCATTTTCGTCATAAGTACCAAGCTTGATATTGTCATGGAACGTGATAAATTCGCTCTGTAATTTAGTCATTTTACAATCCCCACAAATAAAAAATTGCTTTTCGAAGTGTTTTGATGAGTTACGAAAAAGGTACTGTTCATACCACTCATCTTCTTCATTTGAGATGGGGGTGAAATAACAGAAAACAACCTATTCTTACATTAGAAAATCTAAGCTAAAGTATTTAGTCGGCTTGTCCATAGAACCATGACTCTAAGTAACAAAGGGGCACTTTTGAGTTAGAAAGTACCACGAGTAAAAATTCAGCCTGTGAAGTTTCTGGACAGAAGAGAGCGAGACTTTGACCTTTCCTTTGCCGATAGAGGATTAGTAAAACTAAGTCTATTATCCAGTAGCAAAACGCAAGACCTGTCACCGTTAGTAAAAATGAACGTTCAGTGTATAACTTGTAGTGGAACTGGATAGCGCATCATCTAGAAACGGATGGTTAGCTGATGCCTAATCACTAATTGATGCTAACTCAAAAAAATAACTATACTAGCTCTTTGACTATTCTAAGCTGCTGTAAAAACTCTGGAGCTTTCACTAAGCCTTCGTTCCAATACTGCCGAGACTTTGACATTTTATCAGCAAGCTCAGAAGTTAAGTATTCAAAGTTTTCTACAAGTCTATCGCTGCCAATGGGAGAGTTTTTCTCTGATGCTAGCTTCTCTGCATATGTTTGAATGTGCTGACGCATTTCAAATTTTGCGGTTTCTGGAGCTTCTTCTTCGTCGGCACAAAAGTCCAAAAACTCACTTATTTCGGTTTCAGTCTCATTACAAAGCGCAAGTATTCCCTCAAGATCAGCAATACAACAGAAGTGGACGTTTTTCAAAGGTATCCTACCAGCAACAGATTCATCTATTCTTTGTCTATACTCATCCCCTAAATAAGAGGCTAGTTTAGCACCGTTACCAAGGTAGAAGTCTTGGTGAGTCACTATGAGGGCATATCTGTTATCAAAGTCAGCAAGATCATCAAAACCAACACCACTTAACTTATCTGCACACTCACCTGCTTGTTTTATACCTTTCAGATGAGTATCCCTTAACTTGTCCTTAATAATGTCGCTCTGGTCAGTCACAAGTATTTTTTGGTTTGGTTCTACGCCCTTTGCATCAATAAATATCGAAGTTCCGTTTCGTTGATGTAAGAAGTCGACAACCTTACCTTGAATTTTGTTATTTCTATAAACGGCCTTCAGTTGCTCTTCTCTTGTCGTCTCAAATCCATATGCATCAAAAACATATGCTAAATAGTCTTCAAACTCTTTAGTAAACTTGTCTCGAAAACCTCTCGAATCAGCAGTTTTAAGCGTTCTGAGCACAAACTCGCTCAACCCGATACTTGCAACGTATGGATGAGCGGTTGATATACCCTCAGGTAGAATAAGTATTGGTTTCTCAAGCAATAGTGGTTCAGAAAAGTACTCTTCCACCCTTACACCTCCATCACCTCTAGTTTCTCCTCTTCGGATTTTCATCAATTGTTGCAACTGTTCAAAGTTTGCTCCAACTAAACTGAGGTATTGTTTTATTACAGCCACTGGATATGCAGGTGAGAGCTTGGGCAAGAACTCTTCGTACTTAATGACAGGCTTTTTAGACCTGTAAAATATAGAAAAGAAAAACACCGACAAAACAAAAAAGTCTTCCAACTCAATATCTGTCTGAACTTTGAAGCTATCTCGAAAAGAGCGACTTGCACCTTCATTACACATGATCGAGAACAACCTGACCAAGAAATAGTTGTGCACTATCTGGTTACTTTGAAATCTAAGTTGTGTTAAAAAAAACGCTCTTAGAGACAACCAAACATTATCCTCATCAGCAAAGTTGGTAGCTTTTCCTTGTAACGCCCAAATTTTATTCAATATATTCCAAACATCTTTTTCAGTCGCAGGAATAGCACCTTGGTTGGGTTCTAGCTCTAATGCCCACTCAAGCATTAAGCAGACAGTCCAAGGTCGACCTATTGCTTTAGGCTCACCAGGATAAACGGTATGTAGCCGAGTCAATAAATGTTGCACGACTGACTCTTTTGTGTAGCGTTTTATAGAGTTTCTTATCTTCTGAGTATCTGTGCTAAATGACATCAAATTATCCCCGTGATATGAATAGACTGTATTCTCAGCTTTTAAGAGCCTCCAACTTGATAGACACTCTTCAATTCTAAGCCCCACTATCAAGCGATGGGACATAAACAATTTAGACCTATAGCTCTAAATTGTTTATACAAGATTAGCAAAAGTATCTTGAAGCCTTAAATGCTTCGTGACGGCGTCATGTGGAATGAAAACACAGCTAGAAATTAGCTATTGACGCCATAGTCGTTTGTTATAGCTCTTGTTGTTTAATGTGAAGATCCATTACTTTGATATCTTCTTGAGCATATTCTTCACATATAACATTTACTTTAAGCTCTCCACTTGCGAGTGCTAAAGGCGCAATAAGATATTCGTCATCAAATGTCATGGTTCTAGTATGTAACAAACTCTCTATTTTGATAGTTACCTTGTTCCCATCAAGTCTTGTCCACCAAGAACGATTTATTGCATTTAGATGCGACAAGCTGCCCACGTTAGGTGCTAGCGAGTAATTTCCTAGAATATTGTTGAAATTATCCACGCCTAGCATCGCAGCATGTAAGGAAGCTAATGAAGCAAGCTTATCTTTTTCATATTGAACCTCTGCTTCGACTAGTGGGTTTTCGGGAATTGGATTCTCAGGTTCAACAAAAGACTCACTTTGGTCATATACAGCTACAGTGTCAGGAAAAACAATTTCTACATAGACATTTTGAGCTTTACACGTACCAATATTAGACACCTCAATAACCAACGGAGCAGAGTAATTCTGTAGCTTATGATAGCGATTATTTGCAATATTGTACTCCATCAGCTGTGATTCTGATGGTAATGAGTTGTTAAATTTATCAACTACAGCATCATCTAAATACTTAGTCAAGTGGCGAGGTATATCAACCGAGTTTAGTTTTCTTGGTAATACTTTAGGCTCAAGGTCGTGATAATCTCGACTTACTGACGGAGATGCTACATTTACTTCAATTTTAGGAATCTTCGGAGATATTTTAGACTCAAGTTCAACAATTTTTTCTCGTAAAGCTCGATTTTCTTTGCTTAAGCTCGTTAACTCTTTTGATAAATCTTCTTCAACACCCAGTTTATCGCCTCTAACCCAGCCAACTCCGGGTTTCTGCATGATTTGCTTCATCAGTGAAATCGAAACACTCTTAATCAATTCATCTTTTGTTTCCCAGAACTGAGCCATTTTGGAGTTATCAAGGACTGTAGAGCGAAATGCATTAATATCACTTAGATCATCATCTCGCCTACTTTTAGGTAGGGATACATCATCACTCATGACAAATGCTAAAACTGGAATTTTCTTTTCCAAAGCATACTCATATTCTTTTTGAGTGAAACTAATTCCATCAGACGTTTTTGAACCGTATCGTAAGCCGAGAATGAGTACATAGTAATCACTAACGTCAATAGTTCTTCTAATGATTTCCCACTGCTCTTCATCCTCAGCACTAAACATTTCCATACCAATAGGTATGTGATACATCTCCAATACCGCTTTAATAATACTTTCGCGTTCTTCCTCTAAGTCTTTGTAGGTAGAACTAATAAAAACCTGATATTTTGTCGAATCCACAAAAACTCCTAAACTAAAAATTAGCTCTTTGAGCTATAACACTTATTCGCCGACAATTTGTCTTCTTTTGTCCTAAATAATGCAGCCTTTTTCATATTGACTCAACTAATAATCAGTTAGTTATGCCACATCAAGGGAGACTAGGCTGCAAAATGTGACCTAATCAAGGGGGGCTGATTATCAACTCACCGGATAAGTTTAAGTCGGGTAAGCTAATGTTAACGGGATGTGAATAAGTAAAAGTCTAACGCGTAAAGGGGCATTTTCGTGTTTGATGCCCCCTCAGCAAATCTGTCGCCCCTACGCTGTGAGCTAGTTCCTACCCTAATTTAGATTTACTACTCACCTCCCGCTCAAACAAACCAATTGACTTTATTCATATTTCAAGGTAAATAGACTACAATAATCACACAACAATAAAGTTGGGTTATGATTCCTGAGTTTAACGAGCAAGGAAATCTTCCTGAGGGTATTCACTACGCCTCAATGCAAGAATTGATTGACCGTTTTGGTTACAACGCCAAAAGAGCATGGTTACTCGATGGGCTAAGTTTGTTAATCAAGAACTTGGGCTCAGCAGGGTGCAATTTAATTTATGTTGATGGCAGCTTTGTTACCGAAAAGGAAATACCTGGCGATTATGATATGGCTTGGAGCATTCAAGGCGTCGACCCAAACAAATTAGACGCTTGTTTACTACTAGCGCTTCCCACACATAGGAATGAGATTGAACTTAAGTATAGAGGTGATGTTTTCCCAGCAGAAATACCAGAAGGTGCTAGCGGTAAGACCTTCCTTAACTTTTTCCAACAAGATAAAAATACAGGTCAAAAAAAGGGAATTGTGGCGATTAATATTGGGGGTGAGCAATGATTAAAAACTCAAGACAACTCGCACTAACGAAAAATCAAGTACAAGAATTCAATACTACTATCCATGCTCTTGAAGAGGGTACAAGCGACACTCATCCCCTTCTTATGCAAGCACAAAAAAATGCTCTTATTTTTCAACGAGACGACCTCTTGAAGGAAATAGAAGAGTACGAACAACTCCTATCAGGGGAGTTTGCTGTTTTCGATGTCGATAATATTGCTGATTTACCAAAGGCCCTTATTCGCTCAAGAATATATTTGGGCTTAACTCAGAAAGATCTTGCTGAAAAGCTAGGTATGAAAGAACAACAAATACAACGATACGAAAATACTGAGTATTCATCAGCAAGCTTCTCTACCATCGTTTCTATAATTAGAGCTCTAGACTTAAAGATAACTGAAGATGTCTTTTTACCGAAAGCATCCCGAACTAAAAATCTTTTATTAGCTAAGTTATCCGATGCCGGGTTAGAAGAATCTTTCATTGAAAAGAGGATAGCTCCGCGTGAAATACATAACTTTGATCGCGATTCTTGGGTTGAAAGAGTTTGTGAGAAAGTCAGTACCATTTTTGGGTGGACCAAAGAACAACTTCTTGGTGATGAACCTCTATCTATAGGACGAGATGGAGCATTAGTTGCTAGATTTAAGATGCCCGCAGGGGCTAATGAGCAATACGCAAGCGCATATACACAATATGCTTATACTGTTGCTAAATTAGCTATTAGATACTTCAACAAGCCTAAAGAAGTATTAAATGAAGATGCTGAAATCATCAGAAATGAAATCATCGGTAAGTACGGTGATGTTAGTTTTGAGTCTTTACTTTCTCATGCCTATGATAAAGGTGTTATCGTTCTCGGCTTAAATGATTCAGGTGCATTTCATGGCGCAACCTGGAGAATATCACACCGAAATATTGTCGTACTCAAACAAAAGACACTCCATACTTCCCGCTGGTCATTTGATTTACTCCATGAGCTATATCACGCTAGCCAACGACCAGAATTAAGTGAATTTTCATTAATTGAGTTAAGTGAAACAAGTGATGAAAGAAGGCTAGATCAGGAGGAGATAGAAGCTAACAAGTTCGCTTCTCAAGTATTATTAGGTATGGAAGCAGAAAATTACGTCAATATGTGTTTTGCAAGCGCGAATGGTAACCTTGCATGGCTCAAAAATGCTGTCATACAGATAGCAGAGCAATATGATTTAGATTGCGGTGTCTTGGCGAATCAAGTTGCAAACAAACATGACATTATGGAAAGAAAGGTCGGTCGAAAATCGACTTGGTGGGGAACCGCTCACAACTTACAACAAAAAAACTGTGATCCTAGAGAAGTGTGCAACTCAAAACTTAAAGAGCACATATCCATTGAAGATATGGATGAGTTTGATAGAGAGTTCTTTGAACAAGCCATATGTAGGTAAAGTTTTAATTCTTTTTAAAGCCAGCCTTTAGGTCAGTTCGGAGTTAGAGCATTAATAACTAAACGTTTTTTGTTTATTTTCACCTAGCTGTCATTTAACATGCTTATAGTTGAATAAGGAAGGAATAGACATGTATACAGATACAGCTTTATCGCAAGCCATTTTTGAATTGCTAAATGATTTAGAGCAACTCATTGCCGAAAAAGCTATAAGCTTAGGCTTAACTGAACCTTTGCGTGATGGTGCTGTAAAAGCTTACATTTATGGTGGCTGCGCTATACACATTTACACAAATGCGCGTGGCAGTAATGACCTAGATGCTGTTCTTGATGGTGCTAAACTATTGGATCTTCAAAGTTTAGTGGTTGAATTAGACCCTGTTTACTTTGAAGATACAGAGACTAATGATGAAAGTTCTTTATACTGGGATGATAGTTTTTCTACTGGGATCGCTTCCATAACACCAGATTTTAGAGAAAATGCAGTACAAATCGGAAAGTTTGATGGTATATTACACACTTACTTGATCAGTGCAGTCCAAATTGCTGTCTCAAAATTATCCAGACTAGCGACAGATGATTTAAGTGATATACTTTCTTTATATAAGAAAGGGTTGTTCACGCTCGAAGAATTCAGTGAACAAGCTGAAGAAGCAATTTTATATTCGGCAACAGAAGCTAGCCTACGATTAAACGTAGATCACGCAATTACCATCATGAAAGAGTTAGAAGCTAATGAAGACACAGAGAGTATTCAATAGACTAGTATCGAATGACTTCGCTAATGCATCACCTGAAGATGTTAAAACAGTTGCGTTGGCTATTTGGCATGAGTCTTTCGTACCGACTGTAGAACACTTGAGCAAAGAAGCTTTGAAACGTGCTGGTTACTTAGTTGATAAGCTAATGCGGTTTAATTGTGTTCCTACTTCTGTAAAGCAGCAGCTGCGTAATCTACGTGACCAATTATTACAATTCGCTGAAGCAGTAACATCAAAATGTGAAAAACTAGCTAAACAATGGGGGTTAACCAGCGATCTTAAACGCGAAGTTAGTTCTTTGCTTGAATTCCAAACTAGGCACTACCAACACGCATAAACTCAGACTCAAAAGAAAAGCCCCTTAAATTGGGGCTTTTTTTGTATCTATTACATTGGTTCGCCTAACAAACTAGCCAATATACTTTTATAGAAACTCTATAATGAAACTTTGACGCATAATTTTTATATCTTCAACATTCATCCGCATAAACACTACGGGACAAATTTTTGTGGCGACAAATTGGCGACAAAATCCCCCTAAATGCAAAGCTATATGTTTTTATATACTGAAATTAATCGTGTAACCTATTGATATTTCTTCTAACACCTTGAAATACAAGACAGTCGTTTAGTTCGGTTAAGTTCTAACGTATAACGATTAATTACACTTCAGCCCTTGTTTACACTTTTATTGCCTCCATATTTTCCATACAATCCTAAGCGATTATAAATAAAAACAATTTCAATTTCGGAGTCCTCATGAGCGACGTAAAGCACTGTAATTTATTGATTCTTGGTTCTGGCCCTGCTGGCTATACAGCTGCAGTTTACGCTGCTCGTGCAAACCTAAACCCAGTACTGGTTACCGGTATGCAGCAAGGTGGTCAGCTTACAACCACAACTGAAGTAGAAAACTGGCCGGGTGATGCTGAAGGTTTAACGGGTCCAGCTCTAATGGATCGCATGAAAGAGCACGCAGAGCGCTTTGAAACAGAGATCCTGTTCGACCACATTAACGAAGTCGACCTATCTAACCGCCCTTTCCGTCTTAAAGGCGATTCAGGCGAGTACACGTGTGATGCGTTGATTATCTCAACGGGTGCATCGGCTAAGTACTTAGGTTTAGGTTCTGAAGAAGCATTCAAAGGCCGCGGCGTTTCTGCTTGTGCAACGTGTGACGGTTTCTTCTACCGCAACCAGAAAGTAGCGGTTGTCGGTGGTGGTAACACGGCTGTTGAAGAAGCACTTTACCTATCTAACATCGCATCTGAAGTTCATCTAGTTCACCGCCGTGACACGTTCCGCGCTGAAAAGATCCTAGTGAAGCGTTTAATGGACAAAGTAGAGAACGGCAACATTGTTCTTCACACTGACCGCACGCTAGACGAAGTTCTAGGCGACGACATGGGCGTGACTGGCGTTCGTATTAAAGATACTCAGTCTGATAAAACAGAAGACATCGAAGTAATGGGTGCATTCATTGCTATCGGTCACCAACCGAACACGGAAATCTTCAAAGGCCAAGTGGATATGAAAGATGACTACATCATCGTTCAGTCGGGTCTTGAAGGTAACGCGACACAAACCAGCATCCCAGGCGTGTTCGCTGCGGGTGATGTAATGGACCACAACTACCGCCAAGCAATCACTTCTGCTGGTACAGGTTGTATGGCTGCACTGGATGCTGAACGCTTCCTAGATGGCCTTAACGATAAGTAAATCTGAGATTGCAGATTTAAATATCGAAGCTTTAACACTAGCAACCCCTGCTCTAACATTGATAGATGCAAGGCGTCATCACATTTTGTTGTAAATCCCTAGAGCCCAGTGGTATATCCACTGGGCTTTCTTTTGTATACTAGCCGCCCTCAACAAATAATAATTATCATTAAGCCTTCATAATGGATAAGAAAAAACAACGCAGCTTGAACAAGTGGCTTAAGCAACAGAGTAAGTTAGCGAAACGCTGGCTTATGATTGCGATTAGCCTTGGCGTACTTTCAAGCGTGTTCTTAATTGCTCAAGCAGCTCTTCTCGCCTCTATTCTTCACCAGCTGATCATCGAAAATGTCGATAAATCTGAACTGGTTGGTCATTTCGCAGGCTTGGCATTATCGGTCGTTGGCCGTGCTGGCTGTACATGGGGACGTGAAATCGCAGGTTATCGCTGTGGTGAACAGATCCGTGTCTATATAAGGCAACTCATCCTTGATAAGTTACGTGAGTTAGGCCCAGCTTACATTAAAGGCAAACCTGCCGGTACGTGGGCAACCCTGTTGCTAGAACAAGTAGAAGACATGCAAGACTTCTTCTCTCGTTACCTACCTCAGATGTCTTTATCGGTAATGATTCCATTCATTATTTTGGTTGTGGTGTTCCCTGTAAACTGGGCAGCAGGACTGATCTTCTTGATTACTGCTCCACTGGTACCGATGTTCATGGCACTTGTGGGCATGAAAGCGGCCGATGCAAACCGTAAAAACTTCAAAGCACTGCAACGTCTTTCTGGTCACTTTTACGACCGTTTGCAGTCAATGACGACTATCCGTCTATTTGACCGCACCAACGCTGAAACAGAGGTACTTAAAGGTGCATCTGAAGTGTTCAGAACGCGTACCATGGATGTGTTGAAAATCGCTTTCTTGTCTTCTGCTGTCCTTGAGTTCTTCACGTCGATCTCTATCGCGATGACCGCGGTTTACTTTGGTTTCACTTACATCGGTGAGCTGAACTTTGGTCACTACGGTGCAGGCATTACGCTATTCGCTGGTTTGTTTATCCTTATCTTAGCGCCAGAGTTTTACCAACCTCTACGTGACTTAGGTACTTTCTACCACGCGAAACAACAAGCGGTTGGCGCAGCTGAAAGTATTGTCGAGTTCCTAGAAACAGACATCACTAAGGTTAAATCAGGCAACACTCAACTCGATTCAGCTCAAGGCATCAATATTGAAGCTACCGACCTAAAAGTGTTAAGCCCTGAAGGTGTTCAATTAGTCGGTCCTATCTCGTTCGCACTTAACACTCGCCAATCGACTGCGTTAGTTGGCCCAAGTGGTGCGGGTAAAACAAGTTTGATCAACGCTATTCTTGGTTTCATGCCTTATGAAGGAAGCTTGAAAATCAATGGCATTGAACTACGTGACCTAGACTTGGCCTCTTGGCGTAAAACCATTAGCTGGGTTGGTCAAAACCCGTTGCTACTGCACGGCAGCATTCGTGACAACGTCACTCTCGGTAAGCACGATATTGCTGACCAAGTTGTCGAGAATGCACTTGAGCAATCATTTGCCAGCGAATTTGTAAACGAGCACGGCTTGGATTACATGATTTCTGATCGCTCTGGCGGCCTTTCTGTTGGTCAATCTCAGCGTTTGGCTCTGGCTCGCGCAATGATTCAAGACGGTCAGTTCTGGTTGTTAGATGAACCAACAGCCAGCCTAGATACTCGTAGCGAACAGTTAGTAATGAAAGGCATCAATAGCAATATTGAAAGCCGTACTGCCCTACTTGTGACGCACCAACTCGCTCCTCTTAAATCAGTCGATAATATTCTGGTTATGCGCGATGGTGGTCTGGTTGAACAAGGTCATTACTCTCAGCTTTCAACTGCGGGTGGTTTGTTTGAAGAGATGCTGAACGCGAACTTAGCTCAACAAGATAATAAGGGTAATTTAGATGCGTGATTTACTGCCTTACCTGAAACTCTATAAAAAGCATTGGTTTGGCCTATCGCTAGGCATGCTATTGGCTTTTGCAACTCTGTCGGCTTCTATCGGCTTGCTAACGCTATCAGGCTGGTTCATTTCAGCTTCTGCGGTTGCAGGCCTTACGATTGCGCGTGAAACCTTCAACTACATGCTACCGGGCGGTGGTGTACGTGGTTTGGCAATGAGCCGTACTGCGGGTCGTTGGGGTGAACGTGTTGTCAGCCACAATGCAACATTCAAACTGTTAACTGATTTACGTATCTTCTTCTTCAAGAAGCTGGCTCCGCTGATCCCAGGTCGTATCTCAAACCTTCGTGACGCAGACCTACTCAACCGCTTGGTTGCTGATGTAGACGCCATGGACCACGTGTACCTGCGCTTAGTAAGCCCTGTGACGGTGGGTGTGTTCGGAATCTTCTTCCTGACTCTGTTCTTAATGTGGTTCGATAGCTCACTAGGTTTAATCTTAGGTTCTATCCTTCTGATCATGCTGTTGGTTTGGCCAATCTTGTTCTACAAATTGGGTAAACGTAACGGTGGTGAACTGACACAGAACAAAGCGGATCTTCGTGTGACTACGCTAGATTGGATTGAAGGCTACAGCGAACTGACTCTGTTTGGTGCGGAAGAACGTTACCGTAATGCCATTCTAGAAACGCAACGCAAGCTGATGGCTAATCAGTTTGTGAATGCTAACCTAACCGGTATGGCTTCAGCAGCACTGATGCTGTTCAACGGTTTAACGTTGGTTCTTATGCTTTGGCTTGCGGCTGACGGTGTGGGTGGTAATGCACCAGACCCGTTCATCGCGCTAATGGCATTCGCAACCATGGCAAGCTTCGAGCTATTAATGCCAATTGCAGGTGCGTTCCAGCATTTAGGTCAAACTCTGTCTTCTGCTCGTCGCTTGAACGAAGTTATTCTGTCAGAGCCTGAAGTTCAGTTCGCTGAAGAGAAGCTCGACATCAACAAACCGCTTGATATTACGTTCTCAAACGTGACGTTCAACTACCCTGATTCTGAGCGTAGTATTCTGAAGGCTGTTGACCTAACGATCCCTGCCACGCACAAGGTTGCGATTGTTGGCCAAACGGGTTCTGGTAAATCGACTCTGATTCAGCTTCTGACTCGTTACTGGGATCCTAAAAAGGGCTATATCTCAATCGCGGGCATTGAACTGACGCAGTGGAACGAATCACAGCTTCGTGAATCAATCAGTGTAGTAAGCCAACGTGTCGACATTCTAAATGGTACTTTGCGTGACAACTTGTTGATTGCAAGACCAGAAGCTACCGATGATCACTTAGCGAATATCCTAAAAGACGTTGGCCTAGAAAAGCTGCTTGAGAATAACGCACTTGATAGCTGGTTAGGTGACGGTGGTCGTCAACTCTCTGGTGGTGAGAAGCGCCGTATTGGCATCGCACGTGCGATTCTTCATGATGCTCCTATCCTGCTTCTAGACGAGCCAACAGAAGGCTTAGATAAGCAAACAGAACAAAACATCATGGCACTGTTCGAGAAACACTTCGAAGGCAAGACGGTTATCTTCATCACTCACCGTTTGATTGGTCTGGAATCTATGGACTCCATCGTTCTGATTGAACAAGGCGAGATTGTTGAACGAGGCTCTCACGAGAAGCTATTAGAAGAAGAAGGACGTTACTTCCAACTTCGTCAGGCAATCTAGTGCCTTTATAGGTTATCCTTAAGCTATAAAGAAAACCATTCAAAGCCCGAGTTCATGCTCGGGCTTTTTTGTGTCTGTATTCTAGTCTCGAACAACCATCAACCAATAGCTTCAGAAAATAACAAAGCACCAATTTGTAAGCACTACTAATACATTACTTACAAAAGCTTACTAAGAACAAATGCCATTTCTTGTAACATGCGGGCTTTATAGCTTGCAGATAACTTGGTTCCCTATGGTATACAAACTCACTATTCCAACTCTTGTTCTGACTACGATGCTGACTGCGTGCGGTGGCGACAGTAGCAATAACACCAACGCATCAAAGAATGTCATCGATGCATCAAGCGCAAAATCCGTTGTTAGCTTAGGAAGCAATTACACACTGCATTTCAGCGTGAAGTCGATTGCAGCGGGTACAGACAAAAACCTGAACATTGATATTACTCAGTATGATAATAATCTAAAATCTAGCGGCAGCTTCGCACAAGTTCACGGTGTTCCTGAGCGCAATTACAAGACCCAAAGCGATGCAGATATCACCTTCTCTGTAACGGCGACAAACTCAGCGGGTAAAACGTTCGATGTTGAAAACTTCGATATTTACTACGAAGCCTTTAAATCGACAACAACACCTGCAAAGTTAGCGATCGCAGAAGTTGAAAATAATAGAAACAACGTTGTTCGATGGAAACAAGCCGATACCGTAACCATCAACAAGCAATTCATTCTCGATAATATTGGCGAAAAGTTTGATATAGATAGCAGTAGGCCTATGAACCTATACGTTCGTGTGGGCAACGCCTTGAGCAATGGTATTCAATTTGTTCCATCATTTGCTCAAAGTGAGTCAGAGACGTTTGCACGTGTACCAACGAGTGACTGCTCTGTTATCACAAATACGACAGGTGATTTGCTCGCCAATGGCATCAAGCAACGCACATGCGTAGAAGCACACGGTTATAAGATCCCACTGTTGATTGAAGACCAGTCAAAAAATAACGGTGCAGCAAAAGTGGCTCACGTTAAGAACATCATGCAGTACTACTTGGATAGCTTCCCAACAGAAGTAACTAAGGCCATTTACGACAGTAAAGCGACCATGGGCTTCTTTTACGATGAAGACTGGGCTGACAGAGATGGCGGTGACTTCTTAGATGAGAATTACCGTTTCCAAGATCTATTTGCCACAGAAACAACCGACACAACAACAGGCGAGAATAAACCGGATCGAGTCACTCAACGAGACGCTGCGTTTGAAGAGATCATCCACTTTGTACATGACTACGGTGTGATGAATCTAGCGGTACAATCATCTTCATCGAAATGGGCGACGATGCAAAAAGAGTTAGATGAGCTGAATGAGAAAGCGATTCTTGCAAGTTCTTACTTTCCGAACGGAAAAGACTCGACGATTGTCGAAGCTGATTTAGACGCAGAGTCATACGATCAAGAGTATCTAGCCTATTCTCTGTATGCCTACTACGATCTCAACTTTAAGGGTTACAACGCGCAAGAGTTAAGTTCTGCGACGTTCACTGAGCTACAAACGAACGACCCTGCGATGGTTAAATTTATGGAGCAGTACTTCCCTACTCGTGCAGCCCTTAAAGCTAAGTTCCCAGGTTACCCGAACAACTAATTTGGGTTCATAACTCTAACTAGCACGCACAAAAAAGCCGAATGTGATAATCACATTCGGCTTTCAAATTATCTGTTAGCGCTTACAGCTTGAAGCGGCTGATTTCACTTTCTAGCTCATGAGACAGCTCAGAAAGTTGAGAGGCTTGCTCTGCAGCTTGGTGTGCTTCGTCTGCTAGCTCGTTAGATACGTCACGGATTCCTTCAGTGTTACGAGTAATCTCAGACGTTACTGACGCTTGCTCTTCTGCAGCAGAAGCAATTTGAGTCGCCATGTCGCTGATACGTTCAACAGCAGCATGAATTTGCGTTAGGCTCGCTGCAGCTGAATTGGCATCATCAACACTGGTTTCTGCAAGTGTACGGCTATCATTCATGATGTTAACCGCTTTGCCTGTAGTGCCTTGCAGTAATTCGATAGTTTGTTGAATCTCTTGCGTTGAACCGTGTGTACGTTGGCTCAGAACTCGAACTTCATCTGCTACCACTGCGAAGCCACGGCCTTGCTCACCGGCACGTGCAGCTTCAATAGCGGCGTTAAGTGCAAGTAGGTTCGTTTGTTCAGCGATACCTTGGATATTAGACAAGATAGCGTTGATGCTATTGCCGTGCTCTTCAAGTTCTAGAATCACGTTAGTTGCAATTTGAACTTCTTGAGCAAGGTTTTGGATTGAGCTTTGAGTCTGTGTCACTTGACCAGTACCGTGCTCACACGCACCAACCGCTTCTGATGAGTTCTGAGCTGTGTGGTCAGCGTTACCCGCGATTTCTTGTGTTGCTGCAGCCATTTCGTTAACGGCTGTTGCGACCATATTGATTTCGTCTTGTTGCATCTGTATGCGAGCACTACGCTCTTCAGCTTGAGAAGCCGTTTGACGAGCTTGGTTACCCAATGCAGCAGACACTTCGCTTAGCTTAACAACCATGGTGTGCATGTTGCCCACAAAGCGGTTGAAGTTTTCAGCAAGCTTACCAATTTCGTCATCACTCTTAGGCTCAAGACGTTGAGTAAGGTCACCCTCACCTGAAGCAATTTCTTCAAGTGCAGCAGAAACACGGTTTAGGTCGCGGAATAGGAAGCTAACTAACCAAGATACCAATACGATCACGATTAACGTAATAACAACAGCAGTAGTGATCAGCTGAGTTAGTAGTGTCGAGTGATTTGCTTCTTCAGTTGCTTTATCCATCTGAACCGCGAAGATCCAGTTTGTGTTAGGCACTTTCGTAAAGTAAAGCAGCTTCTCTGCGCCGCGTTCTTTAATGATTTCAATGCTACCAGTACGCACTGCGTTCTCGATGATAGACATAGAAATATCGTTTGAAAGCTGGCTCACCGGCTTCAGGCTTAATGATGAATCTGGATGTGCTAAGAATGTACCGTCAGATGAATCAATTAACATTGCGTACGCATTGTCACCAACATCTAGGCTAATTACATCATTTACCAATTGATCGATAAGTACGTCTGCACCCACTACACCAACAAGTTTACCGTTATGACGAACCGGTTCTGCAATCGTTACTAGAAGCGCTTTAGTGATCGCATCTTGGTAAGCGGTAGTAATAATTTGCTTACCCGCTGCGTTTGCTTCTTGGTACCAAGGACGTTGACGAGGATCGTAATCTGCGCGATTACGTTCAGGATGTGAACGGTACATTCCGCCTTCTGGAGTACCTAAAAAGATATCGTCAAAGCCACCCGCTACACGAGCTTGCTTAAGGAAAGGAACAACATCATCCTCTCGTGAAAAGTCATTAAATGCTGATGCGATATCGGTGCGGATATCAATCCAGTTTTTAATACCTTCAGATGCTGCTTCTGATACGCTTTCAGCTCGCAGGTATACGCCGTTACGAGTCTGTTCAAATAATTGGTTTGCTGATAACCAAGTTAACGCTGTTGCCATAACGACAACAGCAGATAGGCTAGCACCTATTAACTTCTGCTTAAGTGTTAGTTTCATGTCAAAGTTTCACGAGTAGTGGGAAATCTCGCGCATACTACCCAATATCAGTATTAAATTCGAGCGATTTTATAATTTAATAACGTAATATAATTTTAAGCAAACCATTGGCTTATCGAATGTCAATTACTTGGCTAATCGCCAAATTTAAGACGTTATTTTGAAGGTGATTCCATCGAAATATACTGTTCTCTAGACTGTAAAATAGATACAAAAAAGGCAGGAGAGTTTCCTCTTCTGCCTTTCTTTTTACTTTATATTCGACTTCAACCAAATGGAAAGTCGATTAACGATCAGTCTATCGCTTCTCGGTGCGCATACCCATTAGCAAGCTAACACACATCAGTAATAGGATGATGGTGAATGGCAATGCCGTAGAGATTGCACCCGCTTGTAGAGCCTGTACTGCTTCAGTACCACCAACCCACAATAGAGCGACAGCAATTGCACCTTCAAGGAACGCCCAGAACACACGCTGAGGCACTGGCGTATCAACTTTACCACCTGCGGTGATGCTGTCGATTACTAGAGAGCCTGAGTCAGACGATGTAATGAAGAATACTAGAACTAAGATAACCGCAATGATTGATAGCAGCGTACCGAACGGTAGAGCATCAAACATTTGGAACATCGCTAGTGATACATCAGTCAAACCATCTTGACCAAGGATACCAACGTTATTCACGATTTGGTCAATCGCCATGCCACCAAATACTGACATCCAAATGATAGTAACAGTCGTTGGAACAATCAGAACCGCTGTGATGAACTCACGAACCGTACGGCCTTTAGAAACACGCGCGATAAACATACCTACGAATGGTGACCATGAAATCCACCAAGCCCAGTAGAATACCGTCCAACCGTGCATCCACGCTTCATCTTCACGACCATGAGGGTTACTCAAAGGAATGATGTTTTCAACGTATGCCATAAAGGTTGTTGGGATAGAACCTAAACTCACCGCATAGCCGATTAGAGCCACTAAGATAAGCAGTAGGAAAGCAACCAACATGTTGATGTTACTGATAACTTTAACGCCGCCATCAATACCGCGAAGCACTGACACGACCGCTAATAACGTTACTACAGTTATAACAACAACTTGTAACCCTAAGCCAGCCTCGATTCCGAAGACATGTTGAATACCACTTGCTGCTTGTTGTGCACCTAAGCCCAGCGACGTCGCCAAACCAAACAGCGTTGCAAGAACCGCCAGAATATCAACAATGTGACCAGCCCAGCCCCACGCTCTATCACCCAAGATTGGGTAGAAAATAGAACGAATAGAAAGAGGCAATCCCTTGTTGTAAGAGAAAAACGCAAGTGACAGTGCTACTACGCCATAAATCGCCCAAGGGTGTAGACCCCAGTGATACATGGTTGCACCTAGCGCCAACTTAGCAGCTTCTGGTGTGTTGGGTTCAACACCTAACGGGGTTTCAAACCAACCCGTGAAGTAAGCAGCGGGTTCCGCCACACTCCAGAACATTAGGCCGATACCCATACCTGCGGCAAACAGCATCGATAGCCAAGAGAAGAATGAGTAATCTGCCGTCGCATCAACACCACCAAGGCGGATTTTACCATACGGAGAAACAATTAAGCCTAAGCAGAAAACAACGAAAACATTACCCGACCAGATGAAAAGCCAATCAAACGAATTGATGATCTGGCCTTTAACGCCATCTAGTGCTGCCTTTGCTGAAGCGGTATCTGTAATCAGAATACCGATCAGGAACAGAGCAATAAGTCCTGCACTGATACCAAATACTGGGTTATGAACATCAAAACCCCATTTTTGGACGTTATCTTGACCGACAGTGTAATCCGTACTGTCGATACTGTATTTATCTATACCTTTAGTCATTATCCCTCTCTACGGAATATTGATAGGGTCTGTTGACCTTACTATCCCTTACTTACCTGTGACCTAATCACAAACTCGAACATGTGATCCAAGTAGTACAAGTTGTTGTCACAATAATTCAAATACTTGGATGTCTGAAGTTTAGCAGGTTAACTTATTGTTTTCAGTAAACCAGAATCGGTTCGATGGGTTTTCATCCAATATTCACGTAATTACTCAAATTACTGACGAAAAAAAGGCCGAACAAGTCGGCCGTTATTTCAATAATACTTTTAACTCAAAGCATTTTGCTGCTTAACCAATTGATTTTCGGTTCGCAAACCTAGCAATAAGCTTAGGCACATAAGCAATAATATGAACGCAAATGGTAACGCCATCGATACTGTTCCGGCTTGTAGTGCTTGGATTGATTCAGTACCACCAACCCACAATAGAACCGCTGCAATCGCACCGCCCATTAACGCCCAAAATACACGTTGTGGAACTGGCGCATCCACTTTACCGCCAGAGGTAATGCTATCAATAACCAAAGAACCAGAATCTGAAGACGTTATAAAGAACACCATAATCAAGCCAATCGATACGACAGAAAGTACTGAGCTCATTGGAAGCGCATCATAAGTGTGGAATAGAGACAGTGTAATATCTTGCAGACCATTCACACCGATCTCACCGACTTTGTTTGCTACTTGGTCAATCGCAATACCACCGAAAATCGCCATCCAAATGATGATCACTGACGTTGGGATGAACAATACAGCCACGATGAATTCGCGAATTGTACGACCTTTAGAGATGCGAGCGATGAACATGCCTACGAATGGTGACCAAGACATCCACCATGCCCAGTAGAAGACCGTCCAACCTTGCATCCAAGTTTCATCATCACGACCATGAGGATTACTTAAAGGGATAAAGTTTTCGATATAACCCATCAATGCCGTTGGAATAGCTTTAATACCCGCCATGCCACCAGCGATCGTTACGAAGATAAGCAAGCCCAAAGCAACCAACATGTTGATGTTACTTAAAACCTTCACGCCACCGTTAATACCGCGAACAACTGACATTGTTGCTAAGAAAGTGACCACTGCGATAACAATCAGCTGCATGCCAATACCACCATCGGTACCAAACACATGGTTAATACCACTGGTTGCTTGCTGTGCGCCTAGGCCAAGCGATGTTGCAAGGCCAAATAGCGTAGCCAGTACCGCGACGATATCAACGATATGTCCAAACCAACCCCAAGTTCTATCACCGAGTAGCGGGTAAAAAATTGATCGAATAGAAAGCGGTAAGCCTTTATTGAAAGTGAAAAAAGCGAGGGCTAGAGCAACAACGGCGTAAATAGACCAACCGTGTAAACCCCAGTTATAAATAGTTGCGCCAAGTGCCAACTTAGCTGCTTCAGGAGAATAAGCTTCAACACCAAGTGGCGTTTCATACCAACCCGTGAAGTAAGCTACTGGCTCTGCAACACCCCAGAACATCAAACCAATACCCATTCCCGCGGCGAATAACATCGACATCCAAGATAGGTTGGAGTGCTCTGCTTTGGCATCATTGCCACCTATACGTATCTTGCCATACGGGGAGACAATGAGGGCAAAACAGAAAATAACAAAGATGTTTGCTGCCCACATGAAGAAACCATCGAAGTTACCGATGACTTTCCATTTAATTCCATCAAGTGCTGATTTTGCGGTTTCAGGATCAGCGATCAAAAGTGCAACCAGGAAGATGATAATCGCTCCTGCACTGATTCCAAATACTGGGTTATGGACGTCAAAACCCCATTTCTGAACGTTATCTTGTCCTACTGTATAATCGGTATTTTCAATACTATACCTATCTTTTACAGGCTCCATGTTTCCTCTCTAATTTGTAGCGCACAGTTTGCAACATTGCATTCGGCGCTTAAATTTCGAAAAGAAGGATATCAACCTGTCGCAAAAATACTAAAAAAACCGCCAAAAATCAGGCATAAATTACAACTTTAGTAATTAAATTACACATTTAATGTAATTTAGCGTAAGATCACTCTACAAGCCCAGAATTAACAGCATATTTAGCTAGCTCTGCCGTAGAGTGAATATCCAGCTTATGCTTAATGTTTTGTCTATGAGTTTCGACGGTTCGATAACTGATATTCAGCGCCTTTGCGACCTCTTTACTGCTCTCCCCTTTCGCCACCAATTTCAACACTGCTTCTTCACGCCTGCTCAATGGATTCTTTACAGATTGCGTGGGAGTAATAGGCTGTGTGAACAAATTCTGTGTTACTTTCTCACAGAAATAAGTCGAACCTTGGTTCACCGTTTTGATCGCCTGCACCATCTTTTCCGCGGAAATCTCTTTCAACATATAGCCGACTGCACCCGACTGCATCACTTTCATGATGTATTCACGGTTATTATGCATGGTCAGCATCAACACCTTCGCTTCCGGGTCTTCTTCTTTAATCAGGTGGGTGGCGTCAATGCCATTCATTATAGGCATGCTGATATCCATCAACACCACATCAGGACGCAGAGTTTTAACTATTTCTACCGCTTCTAATCCATTACTGGCCGTACCTATCACGCTAATATCTGGCTCGAGTTCCAATCTCGCCATAAAGCCATCCAGTACCACTTGGTGATCGTCAGCGATCACAACTCGAATAACTTCACTCATTCATTAATCCCTCTAGTGTCAGTAACACTGTAATTTCTGTTCCGAGGCCAATCTCACTCATCAATTCAAAATCACCACCAATGAACTCCACTCGCTCTCTCATATTGCGCAGACCGATCCCTCGTTTTTCCATCGCTTTATAAGTATTGAAACCCACACCGTTGTCTTGAATAAGAAGCTGCAAAACATTGCCAATTTGCTGCGCGATAACCGTCACTTTAGTCGCTTGGGCGTGCTTTTCTATATTGTTCAAAGATTCTTGCACCACTCGATACAAGGTCGTCGCCGCTTCTGATTTCAACTTTCCGGGTTGAGTGCTGAACAAAGTCTCCACTTCAATGCCGGAGTGCGCCTGAAAATCCAATAGCAACGAAGACAACGCCGCTTCTAAACCAATATCATCCAATGAACTTGGACGGAGTTGATGTGAGATGTGCCTTACCTCTTCGATCGCTCGCATCAAGGAATGCTGCGACTTATTCAAATGCGCTTTGAGGTCTTCACTTTGTAACTTATTACCAAGTAGCTCTAAGTGGCAACGACTCGATACTAATAACTGGTTGATTCCATCGTGTAGCTCTCGCGCTAAATGCTTCTTCTCGTCTTCCTGAAACATCACAGTTTTATGGGCGAGCTCTTTTAAATTGTTATCCGCGATTCGATGCTCGTGCATGTTAATCGCTAAGGTCAGCACGATAATGACCGCGACGGTCACGCTCAGGATGACCACAATGGAAAAGAACGTGGTTTCAATATTCTTGTTTATCGCAGCCTGCATCGAGGCGACTTCTTGGTGCACATCTTCAATGTATAAACCCGTGCCAATCATCCAATCCCAACGCTCTAACCAAGCGGCGTAACTCAGCTTAGAGACCACTTCTCCGGTTGAGGGCTTTTGCCACAGGTATTGGTGAAACCCTCCTCCGGTTTGCGCTTCTTTCAACAACGCTTCGATTAGAAAATCGCCATCTTCATCTTGAAGTTGAAGTAGATTTTGTCCAATCAACTCTGGCTGGATCGGATGAACCAAATTGGTTCCGTAACGGTCGTATGCGAAGAAATAGCCATCGGAGCCATATCTAAGTTTAGACAATATGGTTCGAACTTCTCTTTTGGCTTGGGCTTCTTGGATATCAGGGTCGTTGTAGATATGTTCGATGGCATCAAATGCGAGGTCAACAGTGTCTTTGAGGGCGTTTTCACGAGCCTTGATTAGGCTGTCTCTGAAGATCTCAACTTCTTTAGCACCCAACGTTTTGGTTTGATGTAACGAGATCCAACTAATACTCGCCGTTACAAGCAGCAACGGGAGTAGCGTCAGCAAAATCAGCTTAGCTTTTAGAGGCATTCCTTTTCCTCACAAAAAACGGCTTATTGAACACCAATAAGCCGTTTTATTTTAGCAATTTATAGTTAACCGTTGAAACATATCATTCACATTCTTGGGTTCACTCACATTCCATAGAACGACGGGAAAGCGAGAAGTGATCCAAGTACGAGGATTTGAATCAGAATGAAAGGCATCACACCTCGGTAGATGTCCTTTGTGGTGACTCCTTTCGGTGCCACGCCTTTTAGATAGAACAAGCTAAAACCAAATGGTGGCGTCAGGAATGAGGTTTGTAGGTTCATCGCAACAAGGATAGCAAACCATGTCATGTTGATGCCCATCAGTTCAGCCACAGGAGCAATGATTGGCACGATGATGAAACAGATCTCTACGAAGTCGATAAAGAAACCCAAAATCAAAATCACCAACATGGTTATCAGCAAGAAGCCCCACTTGTCACCCGGCAATTGCAACATCCACTCTTCAACTAGGTAATCACCACCGGTATACGTAAATGCCATTGAGAACGCAGTAGCCCCAAGTAAGATAGCGAATACCATCGCCGTTACTTTTACTGTTTCTTTAGACGCGTCATAAACCATCGACCAACTAAACTGACCATACAACAACGCAAGCACCATCGCACCAGCACCACCCAGCGCAGCAGACTCTGTTGGTGTAGCCACACCCGCAAAGATGGAACCCAAAACGACAATGATTAATGCCAGTGGCGGTACAATCGCTTTAAGTGCATTGATCACCTCTTGTTTACGGCTTATTGAATCATCACGCTCAATTGGCTGTGCGGCTTCAGGGTTTAGCTTGGCGTATATCAAGATATACACGATATAAGCGCCGACTAGCATCACACCCGGCCAAATTGCCGCTTGGAACAAGTCGCCGACTGGCACACCCAATACATCACCCAATAAAATCAAGACGATGGATGGCGGAATGATTTGCCCTAAGGTACCAGACGCACAGATGGTGCCACAGGCTAAGCCTTTATCGTAGTTGTACTTGAGCATAACAGGCAAAGAGATAAGCCCCATTGCCACCACAGAAGCACCAACTACACCCGTTGATGCGGCAAGTAGCGAGCCCACCAGCACTGTCGAGATAGCAATACCACCACGAACACCACCAAACAGTCGCCCCATTGACTCAAGTAATTGCTCAGCAAGCTTGGTCTTTTGTAGAACAAGCCCCATGAAAACGAACAAGGGAACGGCCATCAGCACCGTATTTTCCATGATCGATTGAATTCGATATGGCATGAAGGCGAACATTTCGATGCCCTCAGCCCAAACACCAAAGATTAACGCGATACCACCAAAGGTGAACGCAACCGGGAAGCCAAGTAAAAGTGCAAACAAGGCTACGAAAAACATTACTATTCCAATCATGTTCAGCCTCTACTTTTTCTTTGTATGAAGATTGTTTGCGTGAATGAGATGGGGATTAAAAATCTTGTTGAGCGAATGGAGGATCAAACCGACTCCGCTGAGTGCCATCAAGAAAAATGAAAGTGGGATCATGGCTTTGATGATCCAACGATATGGTAAACCACCAGGATCGCCTGAGGTTTCACCTAAATCAAAGCTCTCTTTGGCAACATCAATGCCATACCAAGCCACCAGTAAACAAAAAGGAAGCAGGAAGACAACGGTGCCTATTAGGTCAATAATGGCTTGTGCTTTAAAGCTCAGTTGCTCGTAAAATACATCCACACGGACATGCCCACCAGCTTTGATAGCATAAGGAACACCTAACAGAAAAACGGCTGAGAAGAGGTGCCATTCCATTTCTTGAAAAGCGATTGAGACATCATTGAAGGCATATCTCATGACAACGTCGTACACGACGTTCGCGATAAGTAAAATAAACAACATACTGGAAAGCCATCCCAGTGCATCACCGATACGGTTAAACAGGCGTTCAATATAAATTAGACTTCGCATTCCCGACTCCATGGAATTTGAAAAGACATCGCGCCATAGAGCTAGTTCAGCTAAACAATTAGCGCTAACAAGATGCACGACGCAGAAAGGGTTCTTGGGCTTTTACAGGATTTATCCTGCTTAATTATTATGGTTAAAATGAACCCGCCGCGCGTATCTGTTTAGGTACTTAAGCCCTCAGGCACAAGTGATACAACAGTACGTTTGCTTTGGGTCCATTTATCTTTAGTTCAACAACAGTCGACTATTTCGCTTGGCTATTTAAATAAGCTCTGTGTGAAATATCCGTCCATGAACGAACTTGTTCTAGGTAGCTTGCTTGTGAAGCTTGTATCTCTTTCGCCAATGCATCTTTCTCAGCATGCTTAGCGAGCAGGCGATCATTTGCTTCTTTCAATGCAGCCATAACTTCTGGCGGAAAATCTTTAACTTGTACGTCTGGGTATTCTGTTTTCATTGAAACCCAGTTCTTGCCACTTTCGTGCGTTGCTTGCGTGTACATATCGTAAGCAGCGGTACGCATTGCAACACGCAGGATTTCTTGTAGGTCTTCAGGCAACTTGTTCCATGTACGTTTGTTCACTAGGAATTGAAGCTCTGAACCCGGCTCATGCCAACCTGTGTAGTAGTAAGGTGCGATTTTGTGGAAGCCCATTCGTAAATCCAGTGACGGGCCTACCCACTCAAGCGCATCGATTGTGCGACGCTCTAGAGAAGTGTATAGCTCACCCGGTGCAATATTTGTTGGTTTCGCACCTAGCTCTGCCAGAATCTCACCAGCAAAGCCTGGGATACGCATTTTCAAGCCTTGTAGGTCTTCAACACTGTTGATCTCTTTTTGAAACCAACCACCCATTTGAATATCAGTATTACCACCCGGGAACGACATCAAGTTGTGTGGAGAGTAAACCTGATCCATCAACTCCATACCACCACCGTGATAGAACCACGCGTATTGCTCTGCAGGCGTCATACCGAAAGGCATAGAAGTGAAGTAAAGAGTGTTTGGAACTTTACCTTTCCAGTAATAAGAGCCTGAGTGACCCATGTCGTATTGACCAGACTTAACCATGTCAAATACGCCAAGCGGTGCTTTATGTTTGTTTGCTGAATCGATTCGGATTTGAAGTCGACCATTAGACATTTTCTCAGCCATCGCAGCCATGTTCTTCGTTGCGTCACCGAAGACAGGGAAGTTTGGTCCCCATGTCTCTGCAAGCTTTAAACGGTAAACCTTATCAGCAGCTGTTGCACCAGTAGCGACCAAAGCTAAACAAGCCGCTGCAGTTACCGCAACGTTTTTAAAAACTCGTGTGAGGGAGTTAGAGATGAGACTCATGTTCACGTCCTTTGTTGGGTTAACACTCTTTCTATGAGCATTTTTTATGATTCAACATAAGAGTGCACCGTGATGACGCGACAAGATATCAGGGAGAGCACGCACGACAGGCCCACACAAACTGCGTATTAGACCAAAGGATTACGTAGAACTACGTAGGAGATAATTGAGTTATGTCGGTTTTAAAGGACTTACTCTATTCATCAGGAGAATGCTTATTGATAAGTACCTAAGTATTAATAATTAAATACCGTTAACAATTGATTGCCATTTCGTGATGAGGCTCTATTCTCACCACAGATCAAATACGCACCTGAATGCATTAAATCCATGAGAATCAAGGTTTCACAGAATCAGACGCCCTACTTTGGTGCTTACTGATTCGAAACATCGGACACGCGAAAGACAGAGGAATAACGGAAGGGGTCAGCCGATTGGAAATAAGGCTTCTGAGGCTAGGTTCGAATGCTAGGTTTGAATATGAATATGAGTTTAGGGGGTTAGGATTTGGGATTAACATGATCCGTCAGATACAAAAAAGCCTCGAAAATCGAGGCTTAAAAACTTAACGAAGCGAATGTAATCCCACAGGATTAGATAGCTTTGTAGATAACCTTGTTACCTGCAAGTTGCTCTTTCGCTACTAGGTTTTCTTCAAGAAGTTTTTTCAATGCGCCTGTTGCCCATGAAGCTGCTTTCGCGTCTTCTTGACCAGCTATTAGGCCGATACCTTTAGGGTTAATGCCTTCAGCATTGCTAACAACGATGTCTAGAACTTGTTGTTGCTTAGGAGTCAGTGCTACTGCAACTTCTTTCGTTGCTGCTACTGTCTTCTCTACCGCTGGTTTTGCTGCTACAGTTTTTTCTGCTACAACTTTCTCTGCGACAGGCTTCGCTTTTTTCGGCGTTGCCACTGCTTTAACTACAGCCGCTTTAGTGCGTTTCTGCAGTTTAGCCTGCACCTTACGCTTATGAGCAAGTCTCATTGAATATTTCTCCAGTTCACTGCTCTTTTCGCAGTGGTGAAAATTTGAAGCGCGATTTATACCAAAAAACAGGAGCTATTTGTAGAGTGAAGCGCCGAAAGTCGACGAAAAATACCGATATTGTCTACTAACGTCTATTATTTAAACATCGACTTATCAATTCAGGGTCATATACACTGGTTATCCATCCAGACAAAAATATGAAAACTTGGTGTTGCCTATGGACACTCGTCACCTTACAAATTTCTCTTTGCCTGCTTTCACACGTTCATACCGAATTGTCGCTGTCATTTTGGGGTTCGTATGCTTAATCATTGCTCTATACAGTGACAATCCAAAGTTACTGATCGTGGGCGCATTTTGCATTAGCGCGCTTTTGGGCACTGGCTATTATTTGATGCTGCGTAGCAGAGTAATGTTCACGCTCACCCCCACTCACTTTCAACAGCATTTTTATAAAGGTGGCTGGGTTTTAAAGTGGAGCAATATTGAAAAGATTGGCATGTGTACCTACGAGCAAGAGGGGTGGCATCAACCTCTCCCTTGGGTGGGCATTAAAATGAAAGATTACTCGCCCTACCTTGACTCTATCTGCCCCAAAATAACCTGCGAATTATTGCTGAGCCAGCGAGCACTTTTGTACCTGGGCGCCAAGCAAGCGGGTAAAGAGTCAAACTTTGAAGATATGGTTCTCGACTCATCGCATTACCATGCGCGCTGCACTGAGAGCGGTTGTGTGGAACTGAACAGATATAAAGAGTCACAAAATACTGACGAGGTTATCTTCAACGATAGCCAAACACAGACTAGCCCAGATTCATCCCATGAATCGAATGCGAAAAACGCAGTGATTAAAGACTATTCCGGGTTGCAGGCGATGCTAGCGAATAGGATGAAATATCAGAGGGGTTTCCACGGTTACGATATTTTCATATCAACTCAAGATTTGAATATGAGTGGAGAGGAGTTTATTGGACTTGCTCGACGCTACTTAGCAGCAGCCGAACGTCTTTCTGATTAAGTGAACACGTTGGAAATTGAAACTTGTGAGCAAAAGAAACTAAACGTTGAGATTAAAACAAACACGCTCGCATACGCGTAAAATTAAAAAAGCTTAGCTTTCATAGGAAAAGCTAAGCTTCATTTTCAATCGTTCTTTTATTAAATCAGAGACCTAGTACAGAGGCATTTCATCAGCTACAAACGGGTTTGATGCTCGTTCACGTCCAAATGTCGATTCAGGGCCATGACCCGGAACGAATGTTACGTCACTGCCTAATGGCCAAAGCTTAGTCTTGATTGAAGCGATCAGTGTGTTGAAATCACCTTGTGGGAAATCCGTACGACCAATAGCACCGTTAAATAAAACGTCGCCAACAAACGCCATGCGCGCCTGATCACTGAATAACACAACGTGGCCAGGAGTATGACCAGGAGTGTGAATCACATCGATAACTTGGTTACCAAAAGTGACTTTATCACCCTCTTCTAACCAAGTATTTGGTTCAAAAGCTTTACACAATGGGAAACCAAACATCTGGCTTTGATTCTCTAAGCCTTGAAGCCAAAAGTTATCAGCTTTATGTGGGCCAACAATATTAACCTTCAAGATCTCAGCAAGTGGAACCGTGCCACCAACATGATCTAAATGGCCGTGTGTCAGTACCAAATTCACCACTTTAACACCTAACTCTTCAATGATAGCCGCTAACTGCTGAACATCACCGCCCGGATCGACAACGATGCCTTCCATGGTTTCATCACACCACACAATCGAGCAATTTTGAGAGAATGAGGTAACAGGCACAACTTGATACTTAAGAGACATATACAAACCTTAGAGAGCGAATCTGCTTAACAACATAGAATATCACTGTGCTCTTGGTGACAAAGCAAGCTATTAATAACAAGCCAAGTTATTGGTAACAAAGCAAGCTATCAGTGACAAATCAGATTATTAGTACAAACCGAATTATTAGGACAAACTGAAATTTGGCCAAACTATGACATTGGATGTCTACTTTGACAAGTACCTAGCATTCGCTCGCAAATTCAGCTTAACGCTACCAACTGCGTACAGGACCTGTATCAATATGGACAAAGTTGCTACGAGCATAATAACCAACACCACCGGCGTTTAAGCTTTTAGCTACGTCTCTTAGTTCTTTCAAATCCACGCCATCAATACGAAAATCGATCGCTTTGCCTAACATGTGGTAGCTCTTCTTCGCTACACCACTCGACTTGGATCGCAATGCTTCATTAGTCGCAGGAGAGCGGTAACCAGAGATGATCTGAACTTCTTTTTGAATACCTAGAACATTTTGAATCTGAGTGATCTGATCAAACAGGTTTTTGTCCATTGGGTGGATTTCGTTGCGACGGAAGTCACGACACAATTTGCTTAGTCGAGCCATCTCATCACCAACATAGTTAGTACCATCGAAATAGCAGGTTTCTAACCTTTCACCAGTGTGAAGATTGTTCATGCTGATCGTTCTTGGCTGATCTGGGTATGAAGCAAAAGCGATAGAGGGTGTGATTGAGGCGACAACAGCGGTACCACCAGCGTAAGTCAGAAACTGACGGCGTGAAAATAAACTTTGAGACATACAGCAAAAAAACCAATTAGATCGAACGAAAAATGCACGATACATAATGAGAATTGCTGCGTCAACGTACGAAAACCGCTCAATAGGTTACTATTTGTAACCTTTTCACGGTTAGTTATTGATACACATTATAATTTTATCAGTAAAAGCTTGGTTGTCATTTTTTGGTCAAGATCACCCTTATTGGGTTCACTGATAATTAACCACCCTCTTTATCATATTGATAGATGTCACCACGATACTGTATGCCCCCTTCCTCAAACAACACGGTTTGATAGATGATATGCACTGGAATTCGCTTCTTGAGTCGCACCTTAGTATTAGGCGCTAAGTCGCCACCTTGATTAGGAACCTTTCTGACCTTGGTCGCGAACAGTAACTCAGCCAGTTGTTCGGCATGTTCGACTCGTATACAACCTGAACTATAAGCACGAAAGTCGTCATTAAACAGACCTTTACTTGGCGTATCGTGCAAATAGATCGCACGCTTATTAGGTGTATTGAACTTGTACAAACCTAACGCATTACGCGAACCGGCCTGTTGACGCATTCGATATGGGAACGAATTGAAATTAATGGTCTGCCAGTCAATATCTGTCGTATCAACCGTTTCCATAGTGCGCCAGCCGTCAATCACTTGGAAATTGTGTGTTTCTAGATAACTTTCGTCCGCTTTCACCTTAGGCAAAATGTCTTTCACCATGATTTTCCATGGCACATTCCAAGTCGGATTTAAAATGACCGAATCTAGGTTTATCTCTAAAAGCGGCGTTTTTCGAGACTTTCTACCCACGACGACTTTGGATTCAAATACCTCTTCGCCATCTTCCCAATACTTCATATCAAAGCTGGGCACGTTAACCACGATGAGAGAATCTCGGTCTCTTGGCCACAAGCGAACGCGTTCTGCATTCAAAGCTAATGAGTTCAATCGATCATCGAAGCTCATATTGATCCACTTGATCGTATCTGGCCCAATAATCCCGTCTGCCGTAAGGCCATGCATCTGTTGAAACGATTTAATTGCACTTTCTAGGTCACGATCGAACTTAGGAAAGTCAACAGCGACCAACGACGTGTCGACACCGACTAAAGCTATGCGTTCCACAAGAACAGCCTTGTCTGAAAGCTCGTCGCCCAAGCGCTTTAAGCCTTTTTGTTTGTATCGTTCGATGGAAAGTTCCGATGCGGTTTCTAAGACTGAGTAGGTCGCCTTAAATTGGTCAAAATCCCCTACAGGCGGAGCGTAGGACAGCACCATCTCCAATAAATAATCATCGGAAACACTACTTTTTAATCTCATCAGAATATGAGGGGAAGGCGCCGGTAATTTGGAATGTAGCTTTCCGGAAAAATACCATTCCTTTCCCATTAGTGGCGCATTTTCAACGTAACTTAAGTAGTAGATGAAGGTATCGGTTAAAAGAACGTCCAACTCTTGCCATTGACCGCGGGATTGATACTGACGGATTTGTTTAAGTTGTCTATCAAAAAGCGGTGCCATTTGCGCTTGTTCTATAAGTGACAATTGGAATTCAAACGCCTTAACAAGTTCAGGCGAATCCCAAAGGATAGGAAGAGAAGAGTCTTGGTAAATGCTCTGGGTAAGCTCAGGATAAATGAGCATGAAAGAGAGTTCTGAATCAGCCGGGATAAATCGGCTCTCGTCAGAACTCGTATAGCTCCATGCATGCACAGAAACTAAAACCAATAATCCACAGAAGTATTTCGCTAACATGCTTAACCCCACCACCATTCATCTCATAAGTATGGCAAAGAAATTGGAGTAAGCATGTTATTTTTTAAGGGGTTTTATGCATTAGACTGCACTCCAGTGGTTATCCCACTGGACGGATGATTGCTGACTGGATTTTTTATAAGGCTTGCGTTGGCTCACTACACTGCCCGCTCCAGAGCTGAGTCTAAACTCTCCATCAAGCAACACTGCACCAGAAGCATCTGATAAAGCAGACAGTTCCACTAGCTCTTTAGTCGCTTTAGACCAAATACCGTAACAATTCCCTCTTGGCGAAGTAGCGATAATCCAATCATCAGAAGCTGCGATACTCGCAATGTAATGATTAAACCTTGCCCATTGCTCTGGCTCTGCGTTCAGTGATTCAAACTGCCCGCCTTTGGTATGCATGGCCAACAACGAAGGATACTCGTCAGGCTCGCCACGATATTGCTGACCACAAAGTACAGTTTCAGCACCATCATGGGCTAAATGTCGAATGCTCAGCTTCTTGTCTAGCAATTCAACCTGATCAAGCAGCGCACCTTCAGATGAAACATAACTTAAACTCGGTTGCATTGAATCCAAGTTTTTCGGTGTTCTTCCGTCAGTATGAACGCCACCAACGCCAATCGCGAGATTTCCATCCTGCATGATGATCACTTCATGAGGGCCAATACCAAAACCAGTAAACTCCTCGACCTTACGATAACCTTGTGCGACATCGTAAACGCCAATCACACCTTGGCTGCTGTCCGTTTTCCCTTCAGTGGCATACAGTAACTTGCCATCTAATGAGTAAACACCATGACCGTAGAAGTGACGATTACTCCCTTTCACAACTAACTTGATTTGCTCACCGCTTTTATAGTCAAACACCATAAAATAGTCACCAGGACGACGAGCAAACACCACTGCATGCGATGAGGTTGGGCAAATCGCGACGCCATGGCCACGATCTGGTATCGGCAGTTGACTCAATGGCATTCCATATTCGTCAGCCACAACCGCTGAATATTGACCTCGCCCATTCAGCGCACAACCGATTAATTGAGGCTCACGAGATGAGCTCACAGCACCAGAGCGACTAGCACAGCCAAATGGAAGTACAGGAACAGCTGCACAACCCAATGCAGCCTTGAGTAACCTTCTTCGTGTAGTATCAGTCACCATCGGTAGCATTAAATCCTATTACGACACCAAGCTCTATCGCCACTTCTTCATGAATGAGGTACTTCAAACGTTCTAGTTTGTTGTATTGAGTCAACACATCTCGGTAGCCCTCTTTGCTCTGCAATAACTCAAACAAGCTTGAGTCTGTAGGCCATGTATCTAGCGTCAATGTGAACTGGTCAGCAACGCGACCAGCAAGGTCATTTAGGCCCTTCTCTCTTAACAAGCCATCAAGACCATTGCCATCAGCCAGATAAAGCTTTTGAAGTGCTGCTACATTCGCTTTTAGTTGAGTCATCGAGGTTTGTGCACGCCATGATTCTGAAAAATACGGACGCGGATGACCGATTTTCGCCATCGGACGACTCAGCTTTTTCATGCTGTAATCAAGTTGGTTGGTCAATAAAGCGATGTATTCAGACTCCCAACGAGTCTCGTCTAGCGCTAACCAAGGGTTAACTTGCCATGCCTGTGCAATCGAAGACGACTTAATCGCTAAGTTTTCAGTAATCGCTTGCGACGATTGGCAACCTAACACTTTGTCTTGAAGCAGTGGCGATTGCTCGTCATAAAGCGACCATTCCAATGCGCCTAGCCCTTGAACTGTCACACTCTGTTGAGCAATTTCAACTTGAGACCAAACTTTATCTTGCTGAGTCAACTGGCGCATTTTAAGACCAGTGGTGTTCTTTTTGTCTGGCCAGAACTGAACATTCCAGCTCTCTTCAAGCGCCGCTGTTGGGCCTCTTTCTTGTCCTTGCAGTGCCATCCAACTGTTCATGGTGAGCTGCCATTGAGTTTTCAACGCATCTAACTCAACGTCGTTAGTTTGACAGTAACCCTGCATCAAGACTTCTAGCTCATTGGCTTGCTTGGCGAATAGGACGGCTGAATCAAACTCTTGTTGATACACACTACGACTGATGTGGTCGGTCGTGTCTGCTTGATAAGACACACCGTTAACCTCAGATGAAGCAGCTTGCTCACCCGATGATTGGCAGCCTGCCATGATTAATACCGACAAAGGCATTAATAAAAATTTATGCGTCATGCTGTTACCTTACTTCCTAATTTTTCTTTTAATTATATGAGTTCATTAAATACGAAACGACCGCTGACCTCGTATTCCTACAAGTGCAGCGGTGCTAAGTGGTTTGATAGCGGCTTTCTTAAGTCGCTAGCCGTTAACTAAACTGAATTCAACTCAGCCTATAACGAGTTTAAGAACGCCAATAGCGCTTCACGCTCGCTGCTACTAAGAGCTAAAACGTTTTGTTTCGCCATTTCTGCTTCACCGCCATGCCAAAGCACAGCTTCCATAACATTTCTCGCACGACCATCATGAAGTAAGAACGTGTGACCATTCACTTCTTTGGTATAGCCTAATCCCCATAAAGGTGTTGTGCGCCATTCTTGACCATTTGCAAGATACTCAGGACGGTTATCCGCTAAGCCTTCACCCATATCGTGCAGCAACATATCGGTATACGGGCTAATTAACTGCTTAGACAACGCAGGCAAACCTTCACGCTCTGCCGTGCGGAATTCAGCTTGGTGACAACTTTGACAACCAGCGTCTTTAAACAGCTTTTTACCCTGAACAACGACTGGATTGTCAACATTACGACGAATAGGCACGGCTAAATGCTGCGAATAGAACTCAACAAAATCTAAGATGTTGTCGCTGACTTCTGGTTCTCCACCATTTGGAAAATCATCACATGTTGATTGCGCTGATGTGCAGTTTTCATTTGGGAATAAGCGACTCGTTAAGCCCAAATCACCGTTAAACGCCGCCGCATTTTGCTGCATTAGGTTTGGCTGTCCAGCTTTCCAACCAAAGCGGCCTAGAGCCATTTCGTTGGTTTGAACATCGAGAACATAGTTAGCTTTACCAGAAACACCTTGCTTATCGGCCAATTGCTGCTCAGCAAATCCGAGAATTGTTTCTTGCGGGATACTTTCAAGCAAACCAAGGCCAATCATTGGAGGCGCAACTCGAGCAGAAAATTCAGTTTTAGGATGCATCTCGCCGAAAGCAAGTTCAGTAATCTTTAAAGTGGGTTTACGCAGAGTCACGACTGTGCCGTCTTTGAATTCAACCGGAACATCTGTGTAGCTGATGTTCACTTTACCCTCTGGTTTAACACCTTGAAGCGCGAAATCTTGTAGCTGTCCACCGTAAGTCGGTTCTGGAATGCCACCATCGCGTATAAAGGCTTGTCTCTGCTCTGGTGTTTCAGCAGGAATACTCAAGCGAACCAACATGGATACCGCGTTCTCATCGCCTTTTTCTGGCGCGTGGCCACGACCATCTTTGATGTGACAGTTTTGACAACCGTTGGTGTTGAACAATGGGCCCAATCCATCACGTGCATCGGTTGATGATGGTGCAGGAACCCAAGGGTTTCTAAAGAAGCTGTTACCTACGCTGAAATCCAAACGTTTGCTCATTGGTAAATTGGCAGCAGGAAGAGAAAAAGCATTCGCTCCCTCTTTCTTCACGGTAGTTTTGCCACCAGAGTAAGTTTCATGAGCATGTAATGGAGATAAGAAAAACAGTGCGGTTAATAGTGAGGCTGAGAGATACGACTTCATACATTGCCTTGCTGTGTTTTTGATTTTAGTTTTTATGTGGGTGTAACTTTCTTGAGTAGCAAACAATTAAGGGCTCAATAAGAGCCCTTACAATAGTTTTAGTCTCAGGTTCTTAGAACTCGTGATCAGCCGTGTCTGGGTTTAGGCTATCAACGCCAATCACACCTGCAGCACGCTCGATTGCAGCTGTTTGAGACACTAGCGCAACAATTGTTTTGTTTACTAGTGCATTACCGGCAGCGTTGTCAGCAGCAATTAGCTGATCGAAGTGCTGGTTGTTTTTCTCTGCAGAAACAACAAGCTGACCAACTTGTGCACGTGCTAGGTCAAACTGCTTTTGAATCTCTTTCGCAGCTTGCTTGTCTTTTTGCTCAACTAGGTCAAACAGGCTAGGACCTGAAAGTAGAGAACCATCTTCACGCTTGTACAAGCCAGTGTATACGTTGTAGATACCTTGCTCGTTGTAGTAATGAGAGTTGTGCGTGTTATCAGAGAAACAGTCGTGCTCATCTTCAGTAGAGTTAGCTTCCAAAGCCACTTTCATACGCTCACCCGCTAGTTCACCTAGAGACAGTGAACCCATGCCGAACAGCATTTTACGTAGGCCGTTGTCGCTAGATTCAGAAAGAAGCTCTTGACGGTAGTTACCTTTCTCGCCTTCAGCCCACTGTTTTTCCATCCATTCTAGATCTTGGATAAGAAGTTCCGCTGATGCTTTTAGGTATGCGCCACGACGGTCACAGTTGCCATTAGTACACTCAGCACCAACAACGAAGTCAGTGTAAGCACGCTCACCTGCACCGCTGTTTGTGCCGTTTAAATCTTGGCCCCAAAGTAGGAATTCAATCGCGTGGTAGCCAGATGCTACGTTTGCTTCAGAACCGCCAATTTCATTAAGATCAGCAATTAGCTCAGGTGTGATGGTGGTTGCGTCGACTGTAGTCTGACCAATTTGGAACGTTTTGTTCGCAACGATGTTTGCGCTAGCGCCTTCGTTACCAAGCTCATATTGGTAATCAGAAGATACGTAATCGATAAGACCTTCATCAAGTGGCCATGCGTTTAATTGACCTTCCCAATCATCAACAACGACGTTACCAAAACGGAACACTTCAGACTGTTGGTAAGGTACACGAGATTCAAGCCAAGCTTGTTTTACTTGTTCGAAGTTACCAGCAGAAGGAGAAGCTAAGAAGGTATCAATAGAAGAGTTCAACGCTTTTGCTGTAATTACTGAATCTGCAAACACCGCATGAGCAATATCTGCATAATGTTCTACAACTTGATCTTGAGTTACTGCTGCGAAAGAAGAAGCAGAGGCAAAAATGAGTGACGAAGTTACGGCTTTGGTCACTAAAGATTTAATGGTCATGAAGCATCCTTGTTGAGCTTTAAATTATTATTCGTAGTAATAGTGCAAACCATTATCATTTGCACTACGGATGAGAATAATACAAACTTACAATTTTATTGCAAGATAAATACAAAAAAACCTCACATATGTGAGGTCTTTAAACATTTTCGTGTTAGGCGCAACAAAAGAGGCTAATCAGATATCCAGATTATGCTTACCGTGTGAGACTTTTGCTTTAAGGTAACTTTCATTACCCTCCTTAATATGAGCCGAGGTGTTCACCACTTCATCGATCTCAATACCAAAAGATTTAAGCTCATTGATTTTTTTAGGATTGTTAGTCACCAAACGGATTTTAGTCGTACCTAAAGCTCGTAGCATCTCTGCCGCTTCAGTAAAATCGCGCAAATCATCACCAAAACCTAAGTGGTTATTGGCTTCGTAGGTGTTCATACCTTCACTTTGAAGACGATACGCATCGATTTTATTGTATAAACCAATACCACGGCCTTCTTGACGTAGATAAAGAATCACGCCACCTGTTTCACCCATGATTCTTATGGTTTCGTCTAGCTGTTCGCCACAGTCACAGCGGGATGAATGGAAAACATCACCAGTAAGACACTCAGAGTGCATACGCACCAGAGGTATGGCTTGTGTCTTGTCTGCTGATTTGAATATGACAGCAACGTGCTCTTTGTCTGTTTTCAATCCATGAAAAGACAGAAGTTCAGCATCAATGCTACTTGTAACCCCTACTTTGAAATCTATTCTGGCACGCACTTCCGCCATAGTTATACTCACTTGAAAATTCGATGTATTTAACAACACTACTCTATTTGTCTAGGCAATATTTTGTAGCGAACTATCTAATATTAGACACTATGGGGCTGTTAACAATTTTTTTCAAGGTCGAACACGTACAAATTGTTATATTATAACAATAATTTCCGAAGCAAGAAAAAACCCCACATTGGGATGATCAATATGGGGTTATAAATTTATCAATTGTGGCTAATACTACATTTTTTACAGAACGATCAACTTATTTGAGTTTGCTTCCAAATGACAAGCTGAACCCAAGCATTCTGTAGCTCTGTTAATTCTTCTGAAGTCAGAGTAGAAACACTCGACTTGGCACTGTATCTTTCTGCCCATTTGTCAGACTGGACATGGGTATGGAACTCTTTCTTTAAATTTGAGATTACGTTGTCCACAGATACATCCTTATATAACAGTGCTTAGCCTTTATAATCCTTTAATGTTACAAAATACAGGTCGATTGGTAAACAGTAATACATAATTTTTATGAGCTGTTTCTAACACTTTTTATTGATAGATATATAAACAACAGAAAAATAACACATGGTATAAACCAAAGTAGTGCATTAGAAGCGCTCATTGTCGGCTTATACAGTACAAATTCACCAAACCTTTCCGTCATGTATTGAGTAATATCTCGGTCGCTCTTCCCATCTTTAATCATATCAAAAACCACAAGACGGAGGTCTTTCGCTATAGGTGAATTGGATTCGATCAGGTTTTGATTCTGACACTGTGGGCAGCGCAACTTTTTGGCTAATGCAATTGCACGCTGCTGCTGTTGTGGGTTTTCAAACTCAAACAGCTCAACTTGAATACTCTTATCCTTGTCACTGGCGGTAAACAGCTCTTCCGCCATGGTAGGAAAGCAGGTAAAAAGAACCACAGATAACGTAATTAAGGTTTGTACTAGAGGCTTAATCATCCCTTCGCACCATTAAAGTATCTTGCCAGTTCGTCTTGCCAAACAGATTCATTCAACACACCCAATAGTTTCTTAATGATTTGACCATCCGCATCAACTAAATATGTTTCAGGTGTTCCTATTACACCCAACTCTAAAGCCAATTCGCCTTGAGGATCACTGATAACTTTAGAGTACGGATTTCCATCATTCGATAACACATTTATCGCTGCTGCGGGGTTATCTCGATAATTGAGCCCAACAATGGGAATGCCCTTATTTTGAAGTTTGAGCAAAAAAGCGTGTTCCGTTTTACATATTCCACACCAAGACGCCCACACGTTAACCAATTGGTATGGGTGTTGAGTGATATCAGCAAGCGTAAGCTCTTGCGTGTCACGACTGTCTCTTTCATCACCTACTAGCTCAGAGGATATGAATTCAGGAAATGCTCTTTTCTGTTTCGATACGGTGGTCGATTGCTGCTTACTGTCGAGCGCAAAAGAAAATGCAACGACCAAAGCGAGAGCAATAGAAAACAGAGTGATGAGTTTATTACGAACGCTGGAATGCATATTGTGAAGCCTTAACCGTTTTCTTTCTACGAAGTATCAATGAGAGTAAGGCACCCAAGATAGAGAAAAGCCCGCCAAACCAAATCCAACGAGCATACGCTTTATACTGAACTCGGAACGCATAAGCGGCAGAGTCCACTTTTTCTCCCATGGTGATATAAACATCGCCATGCCAGAACCACTTCATTGCAGGCTCACTCATGTTCATCACACGAACTTGGTAGTGTCTTCTTTCTGGCGCGATGGAAAAGCTTTTCTCACCAGCATCTAAGTTTAGTATCGCCTTCTCTGCGCTAAAATTTGAGGCGACATAAAGCTCAGTATCACGATGCGAAAGCGTCCAATCCATGAACTCTACTTGTGTGCCAGGGCTTAGTTTATAGCTGCGCTCAAACGAGTGATAGCTATTCATTGCAGCGCCTACGGCGAGTACCGCAACTCCGACATGAGCAAAGGTCATCACCCATACTTTGCGTTGGAACTTAGAACTTCGGGGAACCACTAAGCCGTAAATATGCGTCAGTAACACCCAGAATGCGAGCCCCCAAGTCAGCAGTGCCATCACTTGTAGTTGTACCTGTTCCACTTGCCAGGAATAACAAATGTACCCAAGCAAAAATGACACCAGAGCTAACGAGGCAATAATACCTTTGGTTGCTTGAGGTTTAATACTCAACAACGGGGCTAAGCCCACTACACCTAACGTAAGCAAAGCCAAAGGCGCAATCAACAAATTAAAGTAAGGCGCGCCGACCGATATGTTCCCCAATCCAAGCAGTTCAAAGACCATTGGATAGAAAGTACCAAACACCACAACAGCGGTCGCCAGTACAAAAATCAGCACCGCGACTAGGCTCAAAAAGCTTTTGCTGGCGAAGCTGGTAATCGGATTAGATTCAAAAGATTCACCTCTGACGATAAGCAGAGAAAATGAGCTAACAAGTACCAGCACTAATATAAGCAGCAGTGCGATACCTTTAGTTGGGTCGACAGCAAAGGCATGTACCGACGTTAGTACGCCAGAACGAACAATAAAGGTGCCTAGGATACTCAAGCAAAATGTAATGAAAGCAAGGCTAAGAGACCACTTCAGAAGCTGTTGCTTGCCCTTGGCAACACCTAAGCTGTGCAGTAAAGCTGTTGAAGTAAGCCACGGCAACAAGCTGGCATTTTCAACAGGATCCCAGAACCACCAGCCGCCCCAACCTAATTCGTAATACGCCCACCAAGAACCAAGAATGATCCCTGCAGTTAGAAAGATCCACGCGACAAGACACCAACTTCGGCAATGGACAACCCAATTGAATTCAATTGGATCAACCAACAAAGCGGCCACAGCAAATGCCAGAACCACAGAAAAGCCCACATAACCGAGATAAAGCAAAGGTGGATGAAAAATCAAACCCACATCTTGCAACATAGGATTAAGGTCGCGCCCTTGAAGAGGCAGTGTTGAATTCATTTCAAATGGGTTTGAAGCAAATAGCGTAAACCACGCAAATATCGCGAGCAGCGTATTCATGACCCACAACACACGGCTTTGGTATTCATTTGAATAGTGTTTCTGTAAAGCAATAACGCCCGACCAACAACTGATCGTCAGGACCCAAAATAACAATGATCCTTCATGGCCAGCCCAAATGGCAGCCATTTTAAAAAATGAGGGTAACTGTGTATTGGAATGTTCAGCGACATAGAGAATAGAGAAGTCGTCACTGACAAAGGCATAGCCAAGTAATGCGACAGAAGTGAGAGAGAACAGCGCACTTGAAAGAGAGAAACTGCAGATTAAACCTAGATTTTGCGCCCGTTTATTTAGCATTTGGTAAAACGAATGCACACCAATAATGCTACTGAGTACAGCAACCAACACTAAACTAAACAGCCCCAAAGAACCGACCATATCACCTCAATAAGACTCTACCGAAGCAGAGCCAAGTTAAACAATTGTTCGCTTATACTGTTCCGATAAACAGAAGCCAAGTAAGCAGATGCTCAGTATCCAACATCTACTTACTCATTAACTTGAGCTAAATTAAGCTATCGTTAGCTGCCCTGCATAAAGGACAAAAGTTCGTAGCATTAACACGCCCATCAGACTTAGCGAAGTCACGGAGAAAATATACACCGCGCTATGACGGATAGACGTTGGCATTACCGCATTTAGCAGCAATGGTAGAACCATACCGACACCGAGCACGCCATACCAGAACCAACTTGCCCAAAAACCACTGCCAATCGCGTTCCATACCGCTTGTTCACTTTGACCACCCGCGAAGATAAGCCCAGTGAAGAAAGTAATAAGAACAAACAGTTCAAACATCACAACCGGACGTTCAAATCCATGTATCCAAGAAATACTCGGGCTGTGTGGTGACTCTTTGAAGACCAATACACCAAACAAAATACACGCAGCCGCTCCCGAAGATAGACTCGAAAACAAGAATAAAATCGGCAAAACTGGGTTATTCAATAATGGGAAGGTATTTAAAGCTGAAAGCAAGAAGCCCGTATAAGCAGCAAGCATCAATGCGAGAACCGCTAAGAATATTTCCAAAGCATTCTCAAACACCTCTAACTTACCGATCCATTTTCCAACAAAGTCCAGGCGCCCTTTCAACCATGTTTGGTCATTCAAGAACACCACAATTTGATCTCTAAATATAATGCCGATCCAAAGGAACAAGATCACCATATACACTTGGAATAAGATCACCCCCATCGACATCACAGACGTTGGGTTATAAAAGATCATGATCTTCCAAAATGACAAGGGCTTAGTTAGATGGAAAACCAAGATCAACAGGCCTGCAATGATCCCAAACGGAGCAAGAAAAGCGGTAGCCTTTAATACACCATTATGAGCAGGATCACCTTCAATTACCTTTCTCTTAAGGTAAATGGAAATCATCACTGCACCGGCCGACATCCCTGCAAGAAATAGATAGATTGCAATAATCCAGTCCCATACCACCGTACCAGACTGAAAAGCTGTATCCCATGCACTCATAATCAAATCTCCCCTTTTTGGTGTGGCACTTTATAGAGTTTTGGTTGAGTGCCTAGATAGGCTTTATCTCTGTAAACCACCTCGGATTGAAGTACTTGGTTTATCTCACTCTCAGGGTCATTCAAATCGCCGAATGTCAGCGCTTTGGTTGGGCAAGATTCTACACAAGCAGGCAACTTCCCTTGCGCTAGATTGGTATCACGACAGAAGTTACATTTATCGGCTGATTTGTTCTCTGGATGGAAAAAGCGCACTTGATATGGACACGCTAACAAACAGTAACCACAGCCGACACACTTCTCTTTGTGGACATCAACAATGCCCGTTTTTTCATCTTTGTAAGCAGCACCTGTTGGGCAAACCATGACACACGGCGCGTTATCACAATGTTGGCAAGAGTTACGAGTAAAACGGTAATCAACATTTGGATATTCGCCTTGTGGCTCGCTCTTAATAATTTCTAAGCGCGATACACCTTCAGGCACATTGTTCACTTCACGACACGCTTCTGTACAAGCGGTACAACCAATACAAGCGGTTTCGTCATGAATCATTCCGTAACGCTTAACGCCATCTTCTTGGACATTGGCTAGCGTTTTACGACTTGTCACCGCCGCCGTTCCTGCAACACCGGTCGTAAAGATTACGGCACCTGCGCCCGCTAAAAAGTTTCTTCTTGAGCAGCTCATAGATTACTCCCCTTCTTTCTTCTGGTTGAAGTCTGAATGGCAATCCACACACAGCTTAATGGTTTGCTTTTTATCTAAGCCCAACACCTTCGCTTCGGTCGCATGAACATCGTGGCAATTTGAACAAGTTAAGTTTTGCGCGTGAACATCGTGAGTCCAGCTAGCTTCGCGGAGATCATCAGGTTTATGACAATCTACACATTGACTATTGGCATCTAGGATTAATTTAGGGTCTAAGAAAACCTTCTCGGTTCCAGGCTGTGATTGAGCCTCACGATACTTCACCACTTTAGGTGCACCTTCACGGTGATCGGGGCTAATAGAACTATGACAATCGGTACAATTTACTTCGCGGCCAAGCAAAGCGTGTGCACTTTCACCATGTGAACCCAATACCGTTTCTTTTGAATCTTTATGGCATTGAACACACTTGTAGTCTTTGTCACGGATTAATTCGACTTCATGTCTTGTTGATTCTCCTACTGGCGTAACAGCAGGCTCAGCAACAGCATGAATGGAATAACCATAGAGGCAGAATGCTAGAAGGGATTTAAGCATTATGACTATGGCCAATTTAATATTGCCCATTTTATCCTTTCCTTATACCGGCATTATTTAACTCTCAACTAAATAATATTCCGGTTAAACAAAAGTACCCTTAAACGATATTATTACCGTTTAAATGATATCAATTCTTATTTTGGATAAGCCACAACGCTTTCTATAATTAGAATATACCTCTAATGAGGTAATACGAAATTTGGATAGGTTAATGTGTGAACGCAATCACCCTATTTATGACATGGTCAATTTGGGTAATTGCTTGTTATATATGATAATAATTCTCACTTAAATTCTAAGAAACCTAACCACCAATACCCCTAAAGGGGTATATAAACTTCAACGTGATTGAAGTCACTACCATTAATTGATCTAAAACAAGCTATACCCAACACGTAACAAAATGTGTTTAGTTATGAATTAATATAAACAGGAATTCTCCAGTTCTTAATTTGAATAGCAAACTCACAACGCTTGGTATAAAAATCAGTATATTGGAGATATCACTGTGAAAAAGCATTGGATACGTAATTCAGTCACAGCACTATTAATGGTTAGCGCATCACTAGCAAGCGCGACCAGTTTTGCTGCGTCTGAACAAAAAGAAATTGGCGATCCTCGTAACGACCAGTTCGAGCAAAACCACCCTGATCAATATCATTCATGGAGACAAACGTCAGAAAGTGAAACTATTGAAGATGCGCTAAAAGAAGATCCGAACATGGTTATCATGTGGGCTGGCTATGGTTTTGCAAAAGATTACAACAAAGCACGTGGTCACTTTTATGCGATTGACGATGTACGACAAACGCTACGTACTGGCGGCCCAACGGACGAAAACTCTGGCCCGATGCCAATGGCATGCTGGAGCTGTAAAAGCCCAGATGTAGCACGTGTTATCGAAGAGCGCGGTGAAGACGGTTACTTTGAGGGCAAATGGGCTCGTTTAGGTAATGAAATTATTAACCCTATCGGTTGCTCTGATTGTCACGATACAAAAAGTGAAGGATTCAAAAACGGCGAACCAGCACTCAAAGTTACTCGCCCTTATGTTGAACGTGCATTTGAAACGATTGGTAAAAAGTTCGATGAACAAAGCCGTTTAGACCAACAAGCTTCTGTTTGTGCACAATGCCACGTGGAATACTATTTCACAGGGCCAACTAAAGGCGTGAAGTTCCCTTGGGACCAAGGTACAACCGTTGGCGACATGGAACGATACTACGATGCAATCAACTTTAAAGATTGGACGCATAAAGTATCGAAAGCACCAATGTTGAAAGCACAGCACCCAGGTTTCGAAACATGGCGCGAAGGCATTCATGGTAAAAACAAAGTCGTTTGTGCTGACTGTCATATGCCTAAAGTAACCAAAGAAGATGGCACTGTTTATACCGACCATAAAGTGGGTAACCCATTCGACCGCTTCGAAGATACGTGTGCAAACTGTCACACTCAATCGAAAGAAACCATGCGTAACATCGTTTCAAGCCGTAAAGCGCAAGTACTAAACATGAAGCTGACAGCAGAGAAACAAATCGTTGCTGCTCACTTTGAAGCAGGCGCAGCATGGGAAGCGGGTGCGACAGAGCAAGAGATGGAACCTATCTTAATCGATATCCGTCACGCTCAATGGCGTTGGGACTACGCTATTGCGTCTCACGGCATTCATATGCATGCACCTGAAATCGCTCTAGAAGTGCTAGGTACTGCCGTTGACCGCGCAGCGGATGCTCGAACTAAGATTGTTCGTCTACTGGCGAAGAAAGGCATCACCGATCCAATCGAGATTCCAGATATCTCGACAAAAGAAGCGGCTCAAAAAGCGCTTGGAATGGACATGGATAAGATGAACGCTGAGAAACAACACTTCTTAGACACCGTTGTTCCTCAATGGGAAGAGCAAGCTGAAAAGCGTGAAGCCAACTACGAATACTAGTTTCTTCAATTAGACCATTAAGTAAAAACCAGTCACACTATTGTAGTATGGCTGGTTTTTCTATTTTGAATCTTAAGCTTTTAACGCATTCAAATCGTGTCTACCTTCGAATACCCATTTACTCATTCAAGGAATTAAGAATGAAGACCTTACTTTCGCTTTCTGCACTGTGCATTACGTTGTTAAGTTCTGGAGTTTACGCTTCTGAACGTGCTGATATAGGTTGGGAGTTAATTGAAAAAGGGGCACTAGTGGTTGATGTAAGGACACCTGCCGAGTTCGCAAACGGACACCTAAGCAATGCCATTAACTACCCTCTTTCTGAAGTGGCTACTCACTTTGCTAACATCGAGAAAGACCAACCCATCGTTTTGTATTGCCGTAGTGGCAATCGCTCAGGACAAGCGTATCAGTTCTTGCGTGCACAAGGGTTTACTCAGATCCACAATGCTGGTGGCTTAATTGAAATGCAAGAAAGTAACTAGCGGTTAGCGGCTGAAGCTAACAGAATCTATCGACTAAAGATTACGACTCAATCCTCCAAGCTTAACGGATCATCTGCTTTGCTTGGTTGATCGAATGAATAATGGAAACACGATCGATCCCTTTTTGATTGGAATCGAGGATTTTAGTCCATGCATCGATCGCTAATTGATAACGCATACTGATGAAGTGATCGGTTGCAATCAACATTAATGCCGTACGATCATCAGGATCAAGCTGCATGGAGTGATCCAATAGCGCATTCACGTCATCGCTCATGGCTTGAGAACTGAGGTAATAAAGTGCCGTTGCTTTGGCAGCATAGAGGCCAGAAGGCGCTTGAGGATCTAAGCGAATAGCATAGTCGTAACAGGTAAACGCTGCATCAAACTCCCCTTTCTGCATATAGACACCACCAAGCTTGAACCATAAATCGGATTGATTCGGGTCTTGCTTAAGGCTCTGCTGAAGCTCGTCTTGGAAATCTGTTGCCGTGTAACCATCATTGTCATCAGAAGGTCGTTGAGGTGTGTCTTGTTTAAGTTGAGACCAAACCGTAACACTGAGAAACACTGCAATAAGTGATACGAGAATATTACCTTTGAGGTTACTGCTATTTTTACTCGCGGCAATAACAACCACAACTAAAAATAAGCTCATCAATATCAACGCTACAAGCAACCACATGTCCATCTCACTTCCCTTTTGTTTAGCTCTATCTGCTACTTTATCGTTTTTGTGTTATCTCGTTATTGATCAAAGTTTAGCGTTCGAGATTTAGTGCTCAAAGTTTCCCAAAACCAAGATCTAAGCACTAAGCACTAAGCACTAAGCACTAAGCACTAAGCACTAAGCACTAAGCACTAAGCAAAATGCTCGGAATAATAAAAAACGATAGGCAATAAAAAACCGAGCACTTAGGCTCGGTTTTTCCATTGGTAAACTTAATTACTTTACGTAATCGAGATTACTCAGTGTCTTGCTCGCTATCACTTTCAGAGTCAGAAGCATCGGATGCTTGCTCTTCACTTGATTCAGAAACAACTGTTCCTTCTGCATTAATAGTTTCAGCGTTTACTGCGTCAGCATTTGCTTCTTCAGTTTCTTCGCCTTCAACAATCTCAGCTTCTTCTACTTCGTCGATACGTTGTAGACCTACAACATTCTCGTCTTCAGCAGTACGAATCAGTGTTACACCTTGAGTGTTACGACCAACTTGGCTCACTTCCGCTACGCGAGTACGTACTAACGTACCTGCGTCGGTGATCATCATCATTTCATCGCCTTCTTCAACCTGAACAGCACCAACAACTGGGCCATTACGATCAGAGACTTTGATAGATACTACACCTTGCGTTGCACGGCCTTTCGTTGGGTATTCAGCCAGCTCAGTACGCTTACCGTAACCGTTTTGAGTCACAGTTAGGATATCGCCTTCGTTTGAAGGAACAATCAGTGAAACCACTTGATCGTCTTCTGGAAGCTTCATACCACGAACACCAGAGGCAGTACGACCCATTGGGCGCACTTTGTCCTCGTTGAAGCGAACAACTTTGCCCGACTTCGAGAACAGCATGATGTCACTATTACCATCAGTAATATCAACGCCAATCAGTGAATCATCGTCACGTAGGTTAACTGCGATTAAGCCGTTAGCACGTACGTTTGCAAATTGATCCAGTGATGTCTTCTTAACGGTACCGTCACCCGTCGCCATGAAGATGAACTTCTCGTTTGAGAATTCAGACACAGGCAGGATAGCCGTAATACGTTCACCATCTTCTAGAGGAAGAATGTTAACGATAGGCTTACCACGAGCTGTGCGGCTCGCTTGCGGTAGTTGATACACTTTCAGACGGTATGTTTTACCACGAGTAGAGAAACATAAGATGTTATCGTGAGTATTAGCAACAAGCAGACGCTCAATGTAATCCTCATCTTTCATCTTAGTCGCACTCTTACCTTTACCACCACGACGCTGAGCTTCGTAGTCGTTTAGGATTTGGTACTTAACGTAACCTGCGTTAGAAAGCGTTACTACAACGTCTTCTTGAGCAATAAGCTCTTCCATGTCGATATCATGAACTGCTGCTGTGATTTCTGTACGACGCTCGTCGCCATAGATTTCACGTACCGCTTCAAGTTCTTCACGGATAACTTCCATCAAACGCTCAGTGCTTGCAAGAATGTGCATTAGCTCAGCGATTTCTTCTAGAAGTGCTTTGTACTCGTCTAGAATCTTCTCGTGCTCAAGGCCAGTTAGGCGGTGAAGACGAAGTTCTAGAATAGCTTGTGCTTGAGTTTCCGTTAGGAAGTATTGGCCATCGCGGATGCCGTATTGATCTTCTAACCAATCTGGACGAGCCGCATCAGTACCTGCACGTTCAAGCATTGCTGCAACATTGCCCAATTCCCAGCCACGAGCAACAAGGCCAGCTTTCGCTTCTGCCGGTGTTGGTGCGTTTCGGATCAGTTCAATGATTTCATCAATGTTTGCAAGTGCTAGAGACAAGGCTTCAAGGATGTGTGCACGGTCGCGTGCTTTCTTCAATTCGAAGATAGTACGACGAGTTACAACTTCACGACGGTGATCAACAAAACACTTCAACATATCTTTAATGTTGAACAGCTGTGGTTGGCCGTTGTTCAGAGCAACCATGTTGATGCCGAAAGTCGTTTGCAGTTGAGTTTGTGAGTAAAGGTTGTTTAGAACAACTTCACCAACAGCATCACGCTTACATTCAATAACAATACGCATACCATCTTTATCAGATTCGTCACGTAGAGCACTGATGCCTTCAACTTTCTTGTCTTTTACAAGTTCTGCAATCTTCTCGATAAGACGAGCTTTGTTCACTTGATACGGAATTTCAGTAACGATAATAGTTTCTTTACCGTTCTTTTCCATTTCAATGTTGGCTCTCGAGCGCATGTAGACTTTGCCACGACCAGTCTTATATGCATCGACAATGCCCTTACGGCCACTGATTAATGCTGCTGTCGGGAAGTCAGGACCAGGGATGTAGTCCATTAGCTCATCAATAGTGATGTCTTCATTATTGATAAATGCTAAACAGCCATCAACAACTTCGCCAAGGTTATGCGGCGGGATGTTGGTAGCCATACCTACTGCGATACCAGAAGCACCGTTAACCAATAGGTTTGGTATTTTTGTTGGTAGAACTGCTGGTATTTGCTCGGTTCCATCATAGTTAGGAACGAAGTCAACCGTCTCTTTATCAAGATCCGTTAATAGCTCACCAGCTATTTTTGACATACGAACTTCGGTATAACGCATTGCCGCAGCTGAATCGCCGTCAACCGAACCAAAGTTACCTTGGCCATCGACTAACATATAGCGTAGTGAAAACGGCTGAGCCATACGAACAATTGACTCGTATACCGCACTATCACCGTGTGGGTGATATTTACCGATTACATCGCCTACTACACGAGCAGACTTTTTATATGATTTGTTCCAATCATTACCTAATACATTCATCGCGAACAAAACGCGGCGGTGTACTGGTTTTAGGCCATCACGCACATCTGGAAGGGCACGACCAACGATGACGGACATCGCGTAGTCTAGGTATGAACCTCTAAGCTCATCTTCAATATTTACGGGCGTGATCTCTTTCGCTAGATCGCTCATAGAGCCATTTTCCCTCTATAGTCAGATCGTATTTTTGAATACGCATAAGACCGAAAAATATAACACAAATTTACCTACGGAGGCATCACTTTCCCTCTCCTTTTACCATCTTGTGACCCTTGTAGCCAATCTATTGATGAGAAATTGCACCTCAGCATCATATCTTGCTGAAACATGGTCACTTTACACCCAATAAACTAGCAAAATTGTAGATCTTCTGGTCAGCAGGAAAAGGCAAGTTATAATGCCTGCAATTTCATGGATGCATTATTTAACTTGGAAATGCCGATTATGACTAAATCACAGAACGTAGACCCAGCAGAAATCAAAAAATTCGAAGACATGGCGTCGCGCTGGTGGGATCTAGAAGGCGAGTTTAAGCCACTACATCAAATCAATCCGCTGCGCTTAAATTACGTGCTAGAGAAAACCGAAGGCCTTTTTGGTAAGAAAGTCCTTGATGTAGGCTGCGGTGGTGGCATTTTGGCTGAAAGCATGGCTGTTGAAGGTGCGGCAGTGACCGGGCTAGATATGGGTAAAGAGCCCTTAGAAGTAGCGCGTCTCCATGCTCTTGAAACAGGCACCAAGCTAGATTACATCCAAAGCACGATTGAAGACCATGCCGAAGAGAACCCACAAGCTTACGATGTAGTTACCTGTATGGAGATGTTGGAGCATGTGCCAGATCCGCAATCTGTTATTACCGCTTGTTCAAAATTGGTAAAACCAGGTGGCCACGTTTTCTTCTCTACATTAAACCGTAATTTCAAATCTTACCTATTTGCGATTGTCGGAGCAGAAAAGCTATTGAAGATTGTCCCTGAAGGTACTCACGATCATGAAAAATTCATTCGTCCTGCAGAACTTATCAAGATGGTCGATAACACGCCTCTACAAGAATTAGGCATCACTGGGCTTCACTATAACCCACTGACAGACACCTACCGTTTAGGTCGTAGTGTAGAAGTTAATTACATCGTGCATACGCAAAACTTCGCTTAAATAAATCAGCTCTCCTGCTGTAAAATCTTTTCAAAAAAAAGACGAATGAAAAAGGTTGCAATTAACATAAGTTTGCGACTTTTTTCAGTCTAAATTTCGTGCGCTAGCTTCCATTTTGAGCACCTCGTTTTAAATTTAATCACCCAAAATCCTTCGCCCGTTTTACTCAAAGATCAAGGGATTTTTTTTTATGGGCGTGCAAAAATAAAGCATCATTAAAAGCCGACTTTTATACAATCAAGTCACATCTATCTTCATCAGTTAGTGGTCACTTACAGTTTTTTTTCAATTCACCACTTATCCACAAGTACTCCCATTTCTTTACCTTGAAAAATATCAGTTGTAGCACTATCTTGTAACCCAACAAACAAATGACCCCTATATGTAGTGTTTGAGCTACAATATATGGGTAGACCAAGATCACAAAGCCGAAACGTAATTTACACAAATTACACAGAAATACACAAAAACACGGCCTTGTTCAGTTTTGTTAGGGAAATTAAGCAGAATGAACCAACAACTTACTGTTACCAAGCGTAACGGACGTAAAGAAACCATCGATTTAGAGAAAATCCATCGCGTGATCACATGGGCAGCTGAAGGCTTGCACAATGTTTCTGTATCACAAGTAGAATTGAAAGCTCACATTCAGTTTTACGATGGCATCACCACTACTGACATTCATGAAACTATCATCAAGTCAGCGGCGGATTTAATCTCTGAAGAGACTCCTGATTACCAATATCTAGCAGCTCGCCTGTCAGTATTCCACCTACGTAAAAAAGCGTACGGTGAATACGAGCCACCAGCTCTTTATGACCACGTTGCAAAACTGGTTGATATGGGTAAATACGATAGCCACCTGATGGAAGACTATACGAAAGCTGAATTCGAAGAGCTTGACGCGTACATCGACCACAAGCGTGACTTAAACTTTTCTTACGCGGCGGTTAAGCAGCTTGAAGGTAAATACTTCGTGCAGAACCGTGTAACAAAAGAAATCTACGAGAGTGCTCAGTTCCTTTATATCCTAGTTGCTGCGTGTTTATTCGGTAAATACCCGAAATCAACTCGTCTGGATTACATCAAACGTTTTTACGATGCCTCGTCTACGTTTAAGATTTCTCTACCTACACCAATTATGTCTGGTGTACGTACGCCTACTCGTCAATTCAGTTCTTGTGTACTAATTGAATGTGGTGACAGCCTAGATTCTATCAACGCAACAGCAAGCTCTATTGTTCGTTATGTATCTCAACGTGCTGGTATTGGTATCAACGCAGGCCGTATTCGTGCGCTTGGTTCTGAAATCCGTAATGGTGAAGCGTTCCACACTGGCTGTATCCCTTTCTACAAATACTTCCAAACAGCAGTGAAATGTTGTTCTCAAGGTGGTGTTCGTGGCGGTGCAGCAACGGTATTCTACCCATTATGGCACGGTGAAGTTCAGTCTCTATTGGTTCTGAAAAACAACCGTGGTGTTGAAGAGAACCGTGTTCGTCACATGGATTATGGCGTACAGCTGAACAAGCTTATGTACTCTCGCCTAGTTCAAGGTGGCAACATCAGCCTGTTCTCTCCTTCTGACGTACCTGGCCTTTACGACGCGTTCTTCGAAAACCAAGACCGTTTTGAAGCGCTTTACGTTAAGTATGAAAACGATCCATCAGTGAAGCGTGAAACCGTTAAAGCGGTTGAGCTATTCTCTTTGCTAATGCAAGAGCGTGCTTCTACTGGTCGTATCTACATTCAGAACGTAGACCACTGTAATACACACAGCCCGTTTGATTCTGAAGTAGCACCTGTTCGTCAATCGAACCTATGTCTAGAAATCGCGCTACCAACTAAGCCGCTTTCTAACGTAGAAGATGACGAAGGTGAGATTGCACTATGTACGCTATCTGCGTTCAACCTAGGTGCAATCAACGAGCTAGACGACTTGGCTGAGCTTTCTGAATTGGTTGTTCGTGCACTTGATGCACTGCTTGATTACCAAGACTACCCACTTCCAGCAGCACGTAAGTCGACAATGAACCGTCGTACTCTAGGTGTGGGTGTAATCAACTACGCATACTACCTAGCAAAAAATGGTGTTAAGTACTCTGATGGCAGCGCAAATAGCCTGACTCACCGTACTTTTGAAGCAATTCAATATCACCTGCTAAAAGCGTCTGTTGAACTAGCGAAAGAGCAAGGCCGTTGCCCATCTTTCCACGAGACCAACTACGCGAAAGGCCTACTGCCAATCGATACTTATAAAAAAGATATCGACTTAGTATGTGAAGAGCCACTGCACTACGATTGGGATACGCTACGTGAAGAGATCATGGAGCACGGTCTGCGTAACTCTACGCTAACAGCGCTTATGCCTTCTGAGACTTCGTCTCAAATCTCGAACGCAACTAACGGTATCGAGCCACCACGTGGTTACGTATCAGTGAAAGCGTCGAAAGACGGCATCCTAAAGCAAGTTGTTCCTGATTTCCTAAACCTTAAAGAGAATTACGAGCTACTTTGGAACATTGGTTCGAACGATGGTTACCTTCACTTAGTGGGTATCATGCAAAAATTCGTTGACCAAGCTATCTCTGCAAACACTAACTATGATCCAAGTGGTTACGAAAGCGGCAAGGTTCCAATGAAACAACTGCTTAAAGACTTGCTAACAGCGTACAAATACGGTGTTAAGACGCTTTACTACCATAACACTCGTGATGGTGCTAAAGACGACCAAGGCGATGCAGTTCAAGTGCCTGAAGAAGATTGTGAAGGCGGCGGTTGTAAGATCTAAACCGCAATAAACATTAAGACCCCAGAGAAGTTATCTTCTCTGGGTTTAAAGCATTAACAGGGTCCGTTTTTACTGCGGATCTTTTGAAGGATTTGAGGCATTTATGGCTTACAGTACTTTTTCTCAACAAAAAAATGACCAATTAAAAGAACCAATGTTCTTAGGTCAGTCGGTAAACGTTGCACGTTACGACCAACAGAAATTCGAAATCTTCGAAAAGTTGATCGAAAAGCAGCTTTCTTTCTTCTGGCGCCCAGAAGAAGTAGATGTGTCTAGCGACCGTATCGACTACAACAAGCTTCCTGAGCATGAAAAGCACATCTTCATCTCTAACTTGAAGTACCAAACACTTCTAGATTCTATCCAAGGCCGCAGCCCTAACGTTGCCCTACTTCCTTTGGTATCACTGCCAGAAGTTGAAACTTGGATTGAGACATGGTCATTCTCTGAAACGATTCACTCTCGTTCATACACGCACATCATCCGTAACATCGTGAATGATCCAGGCGTAGTATTTGACGACATCGTTGAAAACGAAGAGATCCTGAAGCGAGCGAAAGACATCGCGTTTTACTACGATGACCTAATCAAGCTAACCGCTGACTACCACCGTTACGGTGAAGGCAATCACAGCATCAATGGCGAAAACGTTAAAATTTCACTTCACGACCTGAAGAAGAAACTTTACGTATGTCTAATGTCTGTAAACGCACTGGAAGCGATTCGTTTCTACGTGAGCTTTGCATGTTCATTCGCATTCGCTGAACGTGAGCTAATGGAAGGTAATGCTAAGATCATCAAGCTAATCGCTCGTGATGAAGCACTTCACCTTACTGGCACACAGCACATGATCAACTTGCTACGTAACGGTCAAGATGATTTCGAATTCATGCAGATCGCTGAAGAGTGTAAGCAAGAATGTTTCGACCTGTTCAAAGAAGCAGCAGAGCAAGAAAAAGAGTGGGCAGAATACCTATTCAAAGATGGCTCTATGATTGGTCTGAACAAAGATATTCTTTGCCAATACGTTGAATACATTACGAACATCCGTATGCAAGCGGTTGGTCTAGGTACAGCTTACCCAGAAGCAACATCGAACCCAATCCCATGGATTAACGCATGGTTATCTTCAGATAACGTGCAGGTTGCTCCGCAAGAAGCTGAAATCAGTTCTTACCTAGTTGGTCAAATCGACAACGAAGTAAAAGCTGATGACTTTGAAGGATTTGAGCTGTAATGCCAACAATCAAAATCAACAAGCTGACTTCGATTGAATCTAACCCGTCGAATACTCTATTGGAAACAATGGAACAAGCGGGCTTAGAACCAGAATACAACTGCCGAGATGGGCACTGTGGCGCTTGTCGTTGCACGTTGGATTCAGGTGAAGTTGAGTACGTTGGTTTTGCTATGGCTTACACACAAGGTGATGAAATTTTGCCATGCATCTGCAAAGCAAAAACCGATTTGTCGCTGAGTAACGTGATTCACAGAAGTAAGCAGAAACGCGCCTAACCCATTCGGCATAAGTTCGCTTGCTTGGTTTTATTTTGTTTGGTTTCACTTTAGATAAAATCACGTAAGTTCAAACGCTTTATTTTTGAAACGCTTTAGGTTTAAAGCAACGCTTCTTCAAAGATAACAAGTATTAAAAAGGGTCCGCCTTCTCTAGGAATGCGGACCCTTTTTCTATTCATGTCTTTAGGCCTCTGACACCAACTCACCTATAACCCAATCTAAGTCTTACTGTTAGCCCTCTGCCACCAAGCCAGACGTTTACTGCTGAGTCAGGTTCAGAGTCACGGAGCCAATATAACAAGCACTTCGGCACTCTCCACAACCATTACACTTATCTTGAGCTACCACAGGCAGCTCCCCAACTTCGATATGTATAGCACCCGCTGAACAAGCGGTCTGGCACGCATTGCAATCCATTTGCATGTAGTTGTTACAGCTATCAGCAAAGCTAGGCTTAAGGTCGATATAGGGCGTGACCGTTTGATGAAGTGCGCCAGTCAGGCATACTTCGCTGCACTTATCACACAACGAACAACTGTTGTAATCTAAGTTCAGCAGCGCACTGCCCTCTAGCATCTCAATAACGCTATTCGGACACACTTGCTCGCACAAACTACAACCGTCGCAAAGGCGCTCAAACAGCACCTCATCGACAGCTCTTGGCGGCCTTGCATGTAGGCGCGGTGATTTCTCTTCATAACTCGCGGCGGCTTTAACCGGTTTAGAGAGCCGAGTTAAGAAACCGCGCCTATTTGAATTTATTTGTTCAGACATCAATCGATATATAAGTTTTTATTAACAACGTTTAAATGACATTCAGATGTTAATTTATTAAGCCAATCAATTGCATCGCTTGATAGATTTTTATAAAAAGATAACTCTGACGCAGAATGTAATTTTTCTAAATAGACAGAAGACCAAGTTAATAAATGCAACTCAAGTAATTCACGGGCTGAATCAATATTGTTATTTTCTAACAAATACGCATGAGCGAATAACATTAAACCAAATTGATCTTCTGGCTCTCTTAAGCCTGTATCTAACTCAATATGATTCAATTCTAAAAACTGTCGATATTCCACAGTCGATACGCCAAACACCACACGGTCTTTATCTAGGTAGACAGAGCCCCAAGGCGGAGCTGGCATATCCCCAACGCCTTCAAACAGTCGGCTAAACTCTGCAGTAAGCATATCTTCCTGTTCATTTTGAAGTGCCAACAAGCAATCTTCTGATAATACTTGGTTCTCTACTAAAGCCTGAACAATATCTATTAACTGTTCTTTATTTGTTGCTTGATAAAATAATGAACCGAGCAATTTATGCGTATCAATAATCATTCTTATTTATACCGTAATTGGTTTAACGATAATTATATAAATACGGCAGTTAAATTCTTTGATCTATTTTATACATTCGATTCATAACATTTAAATTTCGAACTTATTTGATACCAGTCAATCAACATTTAAAAATAGAAACAAATAAACAAAACTACCTATAAAGTGTTATCCATCAATAACAATAGGCATCTTAGAATGACGAATAAGAAAGAATCTGGGGTAATGAATCTTACTCGAAGAGGCTTCATGAAAGCTTCTTCTGCGGTAGGTAGTGCAGCCGCACTCGCAGGCGGTATCGCTTTACCTTTCAAATCCAAGCCAGTAGCGGCTGCGGTTGCTGAGAGTGTGGATGAGAAAATCGTATGGAGTGCATGTACAGTAAACTGTGGCTCTCGCTGCCCGTTACGTATGCATGTACAAAACGGTGAAATCAAATACGTAGAAACAGACAACACAGGTACTGACGAATACGGTCATCACCAAGTTCGAGCTTGTCTACGTGGTCGTTCTATGCGACGCCGTGTTTACAACCCAGATCGCCTGAAATACCCAATGAAACGCATTGGCAAACGTGGTGAAGGTAAATTCAAACGTATTAGCTGGGAAGAAGCTTACGACGAAATTGCTGGTACGATGCAACGCCTTATCAAAGACTACGGCAACGATACCATTTACCTAAATTACGGTACTGGTACGCTTGGTGGTACAGTGACTAGATCTTGGCCACCCGCACAAACATTGATTGCACGCTTGATGAACCTAAGTGGTGGTTACCTAAACCATTACGGTGACTACTCAACGGCACAAATCGCGAAAGGCTTGAGCTACACCTACGGTGGTTGGGCAAACAACAACTCTTTCTCTGACTTAGAAAATACGAAACTTAATGTCCAGTTTGGTAACAACCCTGCTGAAACACGTATGTCTGGCGGCGGTTTGATCCACCACTACGTTGAAAGTAAAAACAAGTCGAACGCAAGAACGATCATCATCGATCCACGTTACACAGATACTGCTGGTGGCCGTGAAGACCAATGGATCCCAATTCGCCCGTCTACTGATGCTGCTTTGGTTGCGGGCCTAGCACACGTGATGATCACGGAAGACCTTGTCGACCAACCGTTCCTAGACAAATATTGTGTCGGTTACGATGAGAAGACACTTCCTGCATCAGCGCCTAAAAACAGCGACTACAAATCTTACATCCTAGGTTTAGGTGAAGATGGCGTAGTGAAGACACCTGAATGGGCATCAAAAATCACGGGTATTCCAGTGGATACCATCGTTAAACTTGGCCGTGAAATGGGCACAGCAAAACCGTGTGCTATTCACCAAGGTTGGGGATTACAACGCACAGCGAACGGTGAGCTAGCTTGTCGTGCAATCGCAATGCTGTCACTACTGACAGGTTCAGTTGGCGTATCTGGTGGTTCTACTGGCGCTCGTGAAAGTGACATCAACATTCCATTTGTTCGCTTCCCTACCGTGCCAAACCCAGTTGAAACTTCCATTTCAATGTTTATGTGGACCGACGCTATTTACCGTCACGACGAAATGACCGACGTAACTGATGGTGTTCGCGGTGCTGAGCGCCTTGAGAACCCAATCAAGATGATCTGGAACTACGCGGGCAACTGTCTTATTAACCAGCACTCAGACATCAATAAAACTCACGCTATTCTTCAAGATGAAAGTGCGTGTGAAATGATTGTTGTGGTCGATAACCACATGACGTCTTCTGCGAAATACGCTGACATCATCCTGCCTGATTTAACAACATCAGAGCAAGACGACTGGTGTATGGATGGTAAAGCGGCGAACATGCCTTACTTCATCTTCGCGCAGAAAGCGATCGAGCCTCAGTTCGAAGCGAAATCTATCTATGAAATGTGCTCTCAATTAGCGAAGCGCATGGGCGTGGAAAAAGAGTTCACTGAGGGCCGTACACAAGAGCAATGGGTTGAACACCTTTACGCTGAAACTCGTAAGAACGACCCAACACTTCCAACTTTCGAAGAAATGAAACAGCTGGGTATCTACAAACGTAGCTACGACCACCACTACATCGCTTACGAAGACTTCCGTAACGATCCAGAAGCGAACCCACTGACAACACCAAGTGGCAAGATCGAGATCTATTCTGAGCAGTTAGCTGATATCGCTAAGACTTGGAAATTGAAAGAAGACGAAGTGATTCACCCGCTTCCAATTTACGCGGATTCTTTTGAAGGCCACAACGACCCACTAGCAGAGAAGTACCCACTTCAGCTAACGGGTTTCCACTACAAGGCGCGCACCCACTCAACTTATGGCAACGTTGCAGAAATAAAAGCAGCGGCACCGCAAGAGTTGTGGATCAACCCAATAGATGCTCAAGAGCGCGGTATTAAAAATGGCGACATGGTCAGCATTTTCAACGACCGTGGCGAAGTTCATATTCCAGCAAAAGTGACACCAAGGATCCTTCCTCGAGTTGTCGCACTAGGTGAAGGTGCATGGTATGCACCAGATGGTCAGAAGATCGACCATGCGGGCTCTATTAATGTGCTGACCACTCAGCGCCCGAGTCCACTTGCTAAGGGTAATCCTCAGCATACAAACCTAGTACAAATCAAAGCGCTAAATAAAGCATAAGGTAGGTTGGAATGAAACAATACGGCTTTTACATTGATTCAAGTAAATGCACGGGTTGTAAAACCTGTCAGCTTGCTTGTAAAGATTATAACGATCTAGACATCAAAACGAATTACCGCCGCGTATACGAATACGCCGGTGGTGGCTTCACCCAAGATGGCGACACCTGGGTACAGAAAGATGTCTTTTCTTACTACCTTTCTATTGCGTGTAACCACTGTACTAACCCTGCGTGTGTGAAAGTTTGCCCATCAGGTGCCATGCACAAACGTGACGAAGATGGCTTGGTTGTGGTTGACGAGAGTGTGTGTATTGGTTGTCAGCACTGCAGCAATGCGTGTCCTTACGGCGCACCGCAATACAACGCTAAAAAAGGTCATATGACCAAATGCGACGGTTGTTACCAGCGCGTTTCGGAAGGCAAACAACCTATCTGTGTTGAATCTTGCCCACTTCGTGCATTGGAGTTTGGTGAGATCAATACACTTCGTGAGAAGTACGGCTCTGGTGCAGATGTAGCACCACTGCCATCTTCAAATGAAACGCTGCCAAACATCGTGATTAAGCTGAACAAAAACGCGAAGCCTACTGGCGATACCAGTGGTCACCTAGCAAACCCGAAGGAGGTGTAAGATGATTTTTCATGAGTGGTCTTTGATCTTCTTTACGGTGCTGGCGCAAACTGCAGTGGGTGGTTACTTACTTATTGGCGCACGCGCGCTGGTACTTGGGCATGACGAAGAGAAACTAAACAGCTACAAGGTTCCAATGTTCATTCTTTGGGCATTAATGGGTCTTGGTTTCATGTTCTCGACAACGCACCTTGGTTCTCCGCTGCGCGCGTTTAACGCCTTTAACCAGCTAGGTTCTGCTTGGTTGTCTAACGAAGTATTCTTCGGTGCGGCATTCTTCGCAATAGGCGGCCTGCAATGGCTACTGTCTGTGCTTAAGAAAGGTGGCGTTGCCATCCAAAAAGCACTGATGGTTGCAGCTATGGTGCTGGGCGCTATCTTCATGTACGCGATGATTAACGTATACATGATCAACACAGTACCAACATGGGACAACATCTACACACCACTGAGCTTCATCATGACGATGGTTGTGGGCGGCTTGCTGCTATCTCAGTTCGTGATTGTATTCGCAAACGACAGTCGTTTTACAGTTGACCGCAACATCACCATGCTGGCTGTTATCGCAGTTGCTATCAGCTTGCTTGTGACAGTAGGAAAACTGAACCTAATCGGTGACATTCAAACTTCAGCGGCAAAAGCATCTGAGTTGGTTGACGGTTTAGGCAGCTATGTGATTCTTCAAGTGGCATTGCTGATGGCAAGCTTACTAGTTTGGATTCTACCTATGCTGAACAAAGCAAAAGTGAACCCAGTAAACCTGGGCTTAGCATTGGTACTGTTCTTAGCTTCAGAACTCATTGGCCGTGGTTTGTTCTACAGTCTACATATGACAAGCGGTTTGTAGTCACGCATTACGTGTAAACATCGCAGCTTGTCTGGTTATCTAGAAGGCTAGATAAACAAAAGGCCCAACACCTATTTAGATGTTGGGCCTTTTTATTTGTTCTGACTTAACCTGAGTTCAAGAGGTCTTGGCTCAAGAGAACTTGATTAGTTACAAAAGCTGCTTACTTGATGATCGCCGAAGGGATAAACATATCTTTCACTCGTTTTAGTGAAGAGTAATCACCAAACATCGGCTTGTTATCTAAATGCCTTCTCAACATATCTGCCGCAACGGTTTTGATAATGGTACGCGCGTCTTCTCGATTATATTGGCGATAGAACTCAAGTACTTGGCCCCACTCACCCGCTTCGCTCGACAACGCAATACTGAATGTGTTGCCTTCCAACTTACCGGTCACCAAGGCTAATTCAGTACCGCACTTTTCTCTTGTTGCGCCAGCCAGTGCAAAGGTTGCGGCTAATGGATCGCTTTTTTCGAGTTCACCCTCTTTTGGTTCTGCCATGACCCAAGAATGCCCAAAACAATCTTCAACCTGCTCATTCGATTGCAGCCAAGCCGACAGCGCACCTTTGGTCGACACTTCCGATACTGATAAGGTCTTCTTTCTCTCAGCCATAATATGACCAATATGATCAATCATCGGCTCGTCAACACTTACCACGTTACTTTCTAACAGTTTGTAAACCATCTGCATTAACTTAACGCGAGTTTCTAACCCAGATTTTGGCCCAAACAGCTTCACCTCAATAAATGGCAAGTAAGAACGGTAGCCTAGCTCATAGCCTTCAGGAAGCTTTAATTGGTCCAGAACGTCAGAGATGCCTGACTCAGATAAACCAAACGTAAACAGTCGGCTGCATTCAGACGCAACCACTTGAGGATAAGTGCGCGACAGATCAGGAAGAATCTCAAACATCACCATACGCTTAAACTCACTCGGCACACCCGGCGTGAAATAGAAAGTCGCATCGTTGATTTGTAGTTTGAAGCCGCAAGCTGTACCTACAGGGTTATCAACAATCTCTGAGCTAGCTGGTAACAGCGCTTGCTTGAGGTTGCTGTCAGGCATCGGCATACCACGTCCAGAAAACATCTCTTCCATACGAGTAAGCCATTCAGGAAACATAACCAACCTCTGTTCTGAAGCAGCAGCAGCGGCCGCAGCACTCATATCATCAGTTGTCGGTCCCAAACCACCGTTGACGATAACCACATCATAGTTAAAGCTCAGCATCAAAAGTTCTTCGATCAGAGCATTCATTTGGTCACCCACAGTTGAACGTTTAGCCAGAGCAAAACCATGCTGGTAAAACTCAGCAGACATCCAAGCTGCGTTTGTGTCTACAATGTCTCCATGAAGAACTTCTTCACCGGTGCTTAACATTGCGATTTTCGTCATATTTCTATCCCTTGTAGTCATAAAAAGACACTGCATTATTTACAAACTGGTCTATGGTTGAATTTGAGACATTTCGCCTTTTCACAAATATTAATAATGTTAAATCTAAGGTTTTATTAGGAAAAGCGATAAATTATTAGTTCCCTAAATCAGGCATTTAATAGATAATTGTGACCCTGATCAATTCTTAACATCTCATGGAGACCCTTGTGGCCAAATCACCGTTATTAATGAAGGTTACTGCTGCATTTTCAATGCTAATGTCAGTTAACTCGGTTGCAAGCCAATACGACTTCGACCAGCCAATCAACCTTTCTTACTCGGATGAATGTGCTCAAGACTACTGTGTTAATGAAAACTTGTACACCTACAAGCCTAGCAAGAACTATGCACTAAGCGAATCAAGTGATCAGTACGATCTCTCGATCGACAAACAACCTATCTATCTTACCGTTAGCGATGGCAAAGATTGGGACTACCTTATGGGTCAAACCTACACCATTCTTGGTTTAAGTGTCGCAACGGTTGGTCTAATGACTATGCTACCTGAAAGCATCACTAAGTGGGATGATGACCAACGTGATATCAGTGCGCTAGGTAAGAAGTGGAAGGACAATGTTTCTGAAGGCCCTGTATGGGACCGTGACGAACACTTCCTGAACTATGTCATGCACCCATACTTTGGTGGTGTTTACTACACCGCAGCTCGACACGCTGGTTACGATGAATTTGAGTCTTTCTTGTACTCTTGGACCATGTCTACATTCTTCTGGGAATACGGTGTAGAAGCATTTGCTGAAGTACCGTCTTGGCAAGATCTCTTCATCACTCCATTCTTCGGTGCTGTTGTCGGTGAATTGATGCTAGAAGCGGAGCAAGATATTGTCTCTTCTGGTGGCGAAGTGATGGGCTCTCAAACTATGGGTGATGTGTCTCTATTCTTCCTAAACCCTGTTGGCCATATCCATTATTGGGTAAGTGATGCTTGGGGTGGTGACGCAGAAGTTAACCTGAATACTAACCCTTGGTGGGATAACCAAGATGCCGCTCGATTCGCCTACGATGCTGGTGCACGATATGATTCTCAGTTTGTTGGTATGAACTTCAAAGTAACCTTCTAAACCAACTTCTACGTTATTTGCTAAGTTGTTTACTCGTTGCTTGATAAGCTTCTGAATCACAAATAACAGCGATAACTCTTCTAAAAAGCGGCTCTCTAGCCGCTTTTTTTGTGCCCTACTCTTCATTCTCTTTTTTTGCCCCGCAGCTTAGTTTCAAAAATTGACGTAGGTCAAACATTGTTCGATGTAAACTTCTACACTGAAATTAAAGAACTTTATCGCGTGATATCAAACATTTAATTAGCAACGATTAATTGAGACTTTGGGGGCTGATATGAACAGTACATTTATCGTAAATTTCATCGGAAAAGCATCACCAGCAACAATCAAGCAACTTGCTGCGGTTACTCACGAAAACGACGGGAAATGGCTCATCAGTAAAGTTAACTTTATTGAAGACCAAGTCGCAGGCGTATTAAAAGTTCAACTTCCAGCCATTAACGAATCGGTAGTGAAAGACGCCTTTAGCGCCAACGCCGACCTCATTGTACAGTTTGTCGATTCAGACCATATACATAATGTTCAAGATACAATACACCACTTACGACTCGACTCTAACGACCGAGCAGGCATCGTCAACGAAGTGACACATGTCCTAGATAGGCAAGGTATCAGCATTCTCGATATGGATTGCCACCGAGTCTTCATCGCCGGTGGTGGTGGCGTTAGCTCAAGCCTATTTACGTCCAAGATCGCTGTTAAACTACCAATTGAAGTTCTAATAGATGACGTGGTCAATGAACTAGAAACCCTCAGCGAAGATACTCGTGTGATTATTGAGAGTTAAACGAATCACACTTAACGGTTAGAACAAGAAAACAAAAAGAGCAGCTCATCGGCTGCTCTTTTTACTATTCTGAAGCTATGACTCTGTTACTTAACTGACCATTGTGACAATGAACGTTTAAAGTCTTCGTAGCCAAACTCATTCAGCTTTTGAACTTCGCCATTGCTGCGCTCGCAGTAGATTGAAGGCATTTTAAGGCCGTTGAACCAGTTCAGTTTCACCATGGTGTAACCCGCACTGTCTAACAGATGCAGCTTTTGACCAATTTTCAACGGCTCATCAAAGCTTGCTTCGCAGAACTGATCGCCCGCAAGACATGAACACGAACCAATCACATAGTCATGGCTGCCATTTTCAGACGCTTCCAATACCGATGCTGGTTCATTATAGATAAGCGTATCTAGGCGGTGCGCCTCGGTAGCTGAATCGACAATTGCCGTTTTCTTCACGTTCTCTACGATATCAACTACTGTCACGACAAGATCCGTCGTTTTAGTGATGATGGCTTCACCCGGCTCAAGGTACATCTGCACGCCGTGCTTTTCAGAGAAGGCTTTTAGCGCAAGACCAAGCTTTTCAATGTCATAGCCCGGCCATGTGAAGAACACACCACCGCCCATGCTCACCCAGTCCAATTTATCTAAATGCTCACCAAATTGTTCTGAGATTGAATCAAGCAAGCCGATAAATGCATCGACGTCTTTGTTCTCACAGTTCATGTGAAACATGACGCCATTAATCTCATCGAAAGTCTCAGGCTTGATGTGATCAGCTTGAACACCCAAACGAGAGAATTGGCGTGCAGGGTTTGCTAAGTCTTGCCCTGCGTAGCTCACACCCGGATTTAAACGTAAACCCAGTGAAGCTTTACCTTCAACAATATGACGGTAAGCCGCTAACTGGCTTTGCGAGTTGAAGATCATCTTGTCGCAGATGTCAGCGACTTCTCTCACGTCATCTTCGCTGTAACCCACACTGTAAGCGTGCGTTTCACCACCAAAGGTTTCGTGGCCAAGCTTCACTTCATATGGGCCAGAGCTTGTCGTGCCATCGAGATAAGGTTTGATGATGTCAAACACACCCCATGTCGAAAAACACTTGAGTGCCAATACCAGCTTCACACCTGAAATCTCTTTCAGCTGTTTAGCTATCTCTAAATTCGCAATCAACTTCTCTTCGTTGATCATGAAATAAGGCGTTTTTAGTTCGTTGTTTTGCATGTTAATACCTTGCGGCCCTCGAGTTCACGAAGGCACATGATAATCGAACAAAGCCGACGCAACAGCATCGGCTTGTAATTATAAGTTCTCGTCAATCATATGACTTTGAATGGAATTCGCAGAACTTCGCCCTTGTAGCTAGGACATCGCGCGAAGTTTACGAATGTAAATGAGCACGATGGACAACGCAGCAAGGGCAAAGAACCAGAAATTACTTCAAAGTGTGGATCAGAGGTAGACCTTGTTTAGGCTCTAGCTCTTGAACATGCCAATCTAGACCGATTTCAGGCATCGTTGCAAGGAACGGGTCTGGGTTTAGCTGTTCCATGTTGAACACGCCTTTGTCAGCCCATTCACCACGGAAGAACTGAAGTGCAGCCGTAATTGCAGGAACACCGGTTGTGTAAGAGATTGCTTGGTGCTCAACGTCTTCGTAAGCCACTTCGTGGTCTGCGTTATTGTAGATGAATACGCTGCGCTCCTTACCGTCTTTCTTACCTTGAACCCAAGTACCGATGCACGTTAAGCCCGTGTAACCCGGAGCCAAAGATGTTGGATCTGGTAGCAGCGCTTTAAGAACATGTAGAGGCTGAACCACAGTGCCATCGTGCAGTGTTAGCGGATCTGGGCTTAGAAGACCGATATCACGCATGCAGTTGAAGTAGTTCAGGTATGCATCACCAAAGCCCATCCAAAATTCGATACGCTTAGCAGGGATGAACTCTCTCATTGAACGCACTTCATCGTGTGCCATTGAGTACACTTTATGAGAGCCACAGTTAGGGAATTCGAACTCAAGCATACGAGAGTGACAAGCTACTTGTTTCCACTCTTCGTTTTCCCAGTAGAAAGAGTCGCCTTGGATCTCAAGCATGTTGGTTTCTGGGTCAAAGTTTGTCGCAAACTTCTTGCCGTGATCGCCAGCATTCACGTCCATCACGTCGATTGAATCAATCTCATCGAACAAATGCTTAACCGCGTACGCAGCAAAGATTGATACCACACCTGGATCAAAACCAGCACCAAGAATACCAGTGATGCCCGCTTCAGCGAACTTCTCACGGTAACCCCACTGCCAATCGTAAGCTTGTGGTACTTGTTGACCTTCAGAACATAGGTCAACCGCTACCGATGTATCTAGGTAAGAGACTTTCGATTGGTAACACGCTTCCATGATCGCCATGTTTACCCAAGGAGGACCAGCGTTGATCACTAGATCAGGCTTAACTTCTTTAATCAAAGCAACAAGCGCATCAACATCGTCAGCGTCTACTGAACGTGCTTCTAGTTTCTTAGTTGAATCTTTAAGGTTGTTTTTACCCTTGATAGATTCGATGATTTTTTCACACTTCGCGATTGTGCGAGAAGCGATCGTGATATCACCCAGTACTTCGTTATTTTGTGCTGCTTTATGTGCAACAACCCAACCGACGCCGCCTGCACCAATTTGTAGAATAGCCATAGTTTTAATTACCCTTGTTGTTCTGCTAGCTCAATAGCTAAAGTTTGAATTTTGTTAATTAGAGATTTGAAATCTGATGTCTTTAAGCACGGGTTCAAGATAGTAAATTTCAGCGCACTTTTACCATCAACGACCGTTTCGCCAAGCACGGCAACGCCACGAGTCAGCGCCTCCAGCCTTAACGTCTGATTCAGTTTGTCTAAATCAAGAACGCTGTTTGCTGATTGTTCATTACTAGGCACAGATCGGAATAACACGGTAGAAAGTGAAGGCTCAGCAAGCAATTCAAAATCGTCATGCTTCTGAATCAGATCGGCAACTTGAAGTGTCTGCTCTAGGAGATGATCGTACATATCACCCAGTTGCTTTGGCCCAACGCTTTGCATCGTCATGAAGACTTTCAGTGCATCGAAACGCTTGGTGGTCGCAATAGACTTATCGACTAGATTCGGCAGCTCATCGTGCTCGCGGTTTAAGTAGTCTGCGTGATGCAGTAGGTACTTAAAGTTTGCTTTGTCTTTGAGAAGCACAGCACCACAGCTGATTGTTTGGAAGAACAACTTGTGGAAATCAACGCTGACTGAGTCCGCTTTTTCGATGCCTTTCAGACGAGCTTTATGGCTACTTAAGATAAGCGCGCCACCGTAAGCACTGTCGACATGGAACCAAAGACCTTGTTGGTTGGCGATATCAGCTATCGCTTCCAGGTCATCAATAGCACCGTGATCGGTTGTACCCGCGGTACCTACCACAGCAAAAGGAACCAATCCTTGAGCTTTAAGCGCTTTCACTTCTGCATCTAACAAGTCAGCTTTGATAGTGCCGTTTGCATTGGTATCAACACAGCACACTGCCGCTTCACCCAATCCCATTAGAGAGGCGGATTTTTGAACCGTAAAGTGAGATTTCTTTGAACATAAGATACGCAGTTTCTTTGCGTACTCTGGCAAGCCCAACTTTTGAATAGAATGACCATCGTGCTTATCGGCCACCCAGTCTCTAGCAAGCAATAGACCCATAAGGTTACTTTGCGTGCCACCGCTGGTGAAAACACCGTCAGCTTGTTCGCCAAGTTGATACTTTTCACACATCCAATCCACCACACGCTGCTCAACATAAGTCGCAGCCGATGCTTGATCCCATGAATCCATTGATTGATTCAAAGCAGCAATAATCGATTCCGCAGCGACAGAAGCCATAAGAGGAGGAGTGTGAAGGTGTGCAATGCAGTCTGGGTGTTGCACAAAGATAGAGTTCGCTGCGACTAAGTCAGCCGTGCTGTCCACAACATCAACCAAAGCGTGTTGGTTGTTATCGAGATCGACAGCGTTGATAGCTGCTTCTAGCATCTTTGGGTCTAAACCCGAATAAGGGGTTTCAACCTGTTCAAAAACCGCTTTCATCGCTTGAGTAGTTTGGTTCATCACGCTAGCAAATTCGTCGCTACCGCCTAAACCCGTCTGGATAAAATGCTTGTTCCATTCCTGATTTGATTCTTCGCTTTGTGTTTGGTCTTGTCGTAAACCACCACCCGCTGCGATGATCGCTTCTTCAATGACGCGCAATGCAAAGTCGATCTGCTCAAAAGAGATAATCATAGGTGGAAGGAAACGAATTACCGAACCATCACGACCACCCTTTTCAACCATCAAACCGCGTTCTAATGCCGCTCGTTGAATCCCTAGGGTTAGATCACCGTCTGATTGTGGTTCGCCAAACTTATTAAGCTCACCATTTGGTCGTTTGATCTCAGCGCCAAGCATCAAGCCTTTACCACGAACTTCAGCAATACAGTTCACGCGAGATTGAATCTTCTCTAGTCCATGACGTAAATATTGGCCTGCGATGTTCGCGTGCTCAACCAAACCATCTCGCTCGATGATTTCTAATGCTTTAGCGCCAGATACCATTGCTAATTGGTTACCACGGAATGTACCGGTGTGCTCACCCGCTTTCCATGTATCGATGCTCTTATCAAATACAAGCAGCGACATAGGCAGTCCGCCGCCAATCGCTTTAGACAAGCATAAGATATCAGGGTTAACACCTGATTCTTCAAACGCAAAGCGATGACCTGTTTTACCAACGCCACACTGAATTTCATCAAAGATAAGCAAGATACCATGCTCATCACAGATGCGACGTAAACCTTGTAACCAAGATGCAGGAGCAGGAATCACACCACCCTCACCTTGCACTGGCTCAACAATCATAGCAGCCGGTTTCATAATGCCAGACTCGTCGTCATTCAACATACGTTCGATGTAACGAATACTCGCGTTGGCACCCGCTTCACCACCAATGCCAAATGGACAGCGAAGGTTGTACGGGAAAGGCATGAAATGTACGTCAGACATCAAGCCGCTGCGACGTTCTTTTGTACCTAGGTTGCCCATCATACCCATGGTGCCATTAGTCATACCATGGTATGCGCCACGAAAAGCAAACATGGTGTTGCGACCTGTGGTTTGCTTAGCGAGCTTGATCGCAGCTTCTACAGCGTCAGCGCCAGATGGGCCACAAAATTGGATCACCGAGTTAGTTGAAAAGTCTTGAGGAAGAAAGGCTTTAACTCGCTTGATAAACGTATCTTTCGCTTGCGTCGTGATATCAAGCGTTTGGTATGGCAAACCTGAATCGAGTTGATCTTTGAGTGCTTGGTTGATCTCAGGGTGGTTATAACCCAGAGAAAGTGTACCTGCACCGGCTAAACAATCGAGAAAGAGTTGGCCACGAGTATCTTCAACTAAAACGCCACATGCTCTCTTAATTGCAATAGGCAGGCGTCTTGGGTAAGAGCGTACATCCGACTCATGCTGTTCTTGCTCAAGCAAAATAGCGTCAGGTGTTAGGTCATAAGTTCCCTCTACGATAGGAACCATAGTTGAAAATGAATTTGCGATAGTATTAATATCGACTTCAAAGGCGGTAGTCATAAAAGTCCCCTTGAATCTGTTCATACTCATCTCCATCAGACGCAATGACACACTAACCCTCTGCTGATTTTGAGAGAGTTCACCGTGAAACACGCGTATTGTCTAGAAATGAGATATAGCTGTACGCTCGCATAAGTCAAATGACGAATACGAAATTAGGCCGTCTTAGGACAGCAAAAATTAGTTAGCGCGAGCTCAAGGTTCAGTAATGCTACTGTTTTGAAGAATTGGACATTTTTGCAGTATCGGACAGCTATGAAGAACTGGCCCTTTTGGAAATGCAGAGCTGATTAGCAATGTTGTTATTAGTGTATTCAATGTTGGGTTTCCCATTAGCATGGCGAATTGCGCCATAAGTATCCCGTCTATCAGCTAAAGGATTAGCCGATACCTACCCTACGTAATGTCCCAATCAGCAAGAATGGTCACTACGCGTATCCCCCAGAAGTAATCGCTGCTCTTTTTGAACATCGGTCATTCCGAGATTGCGCAGGAAAGTAACACAAAGTGAAACGAACGATCAATAGTTTTTAATAATCGCTTTATAAATACTAGATTTGATTAGGTGATTGATTTAAATATCACCAATCTAAGCTCAGGGGTTGAACAAGAAGAGTTCGGGAGATGAGAAAAAAACAGATACAGCCTGTCTCGTCCTAAAATACGTTGACAGTATTTCTAATAAGTCAACAGCGTCAGCTGTTGGCTTTTTTCATGCACCTCATTTGGAGTTTTCATTCTGAGACTAAGGTGCGGCCTCATGTTGTTATAGG
>NZ_CAWQUW010000014.1:0-24217 GCF_963898195.1 Vibrio sp. L3-7
ACATCGATGATGGTAAAGGCCAACATCAACCTTTTGCAACGCCTAAGCAGGTGCAAGACTTTTTCGATACCAAGCCTCGCTTAACCCAAGGGCAAAAGGACGCCATCACCCTTATCTCAACCACCAAGGACAACTTTGTGGCCATCCAAGGGTTAGCCGGTACAGGTAAGTCCACCATGCTTGAATCCAATATTGAACTTATCCAGTTAGTCAAAGAAGCCAGCCAGCAGCCAGAGCAAAGCGTCATCGGTCTTGCGCCCACTCACGCAGCGGTAGCAGAGCTCGAAAGCAAAGGCGTGAAAGCGCAAACCCTGGAAAGCTTGCTCTCTGACATTCGACAAGGCAATCGAGAAGCCAGTGACTATCAACACACCTTGTTCTTCCTCGATGAAAGCTCCATGGTCAGCAACAAGCAAGCCGATGAGTTCACAAAGCTCGTCAATGACAGTCTGTCCAAAACAGTCAAATTGGGTGATAAAGAGCAGTTATTGTCGCTCAGTGCCGGTAAACCCTTTGCTCTGGCCATGAGCCAAGGTCGCATCGATACCGCTTACATGACTGACATCATCCGTCAGCAAAACGATACTCTGCTTAATGCGGTGCAAAACACCATTGATAAGCAGCCGCTCAGCGCCCTAGATAAACTCCAACAGCAAGCCCCCGATACTCAGGGGAACCATCAACATGTGATATCGACACTTGATGAAAACGATAAAGATCGACGCAAAGCGCAGTTGACCGCCACCGAAAAGCTGCCCTACGTTGTGGCAAATGATTATCTAGAGCGCACCCCAGAAACCAGAGAAAACACGCTTATCATCGCTTACACCAACAAGGAGCGTGACACCATCACCGAATACATCCGTGTCGGGTTAATGAAAAATAATGACCTTGGCAAAGAAAATATCATTGCAACCAGACTGCGCTCTATCGGGGCAACCGGAGAAGAACTCACCACCATGATGCCCTATCAAAAAGGCTTAGTACTGAGCACCAGGCCCGGTGAGTACGCGACAATCACTCACGTGGATTCAGAGCATGGCATGGTGACACTTCAAGACGCGGCGACAGGTAAAACTAGGCCGTTCTTACCGCGTAACCGTGACCACAGCTTCACCACGCTGTTCTCTACGTCAGAAAAACCACTCTCAACGGGCGATAAAATCATCACGCGCTTTATCGATAAAGACCGCGGTATCAAAGCCAACGTGGAATACCGCATCACGCAAGCAGAGCCAGGCAGTGTTATCGCTCAATCTAAAGCTGGACAAACACTCAACATTAACCCTAAGGCGCTTAAAGATGGGCACTGGGACTACGCTTACAGTCGAACCGCAGACATGGCGCAAGGGTCCACTCATCAACACGTCATTAGCGCCATTCAAAGCAAAGGCGCGCTGACCAATTTAAGACGCGCCGGTATCGATGTGACCCGTGCCAGCCAGCACATTCGACTCTATACCGACAACACCAAACAACTGGTCAAAAGCTGGCTCTCTAAAGAAAGCCATAAAGCCAGTGCGATAGAAACCCTCAACCAAACGCCCCCTAAAGACACCATCTACTTTAACCGTAATGCCCTCCCTCACGAAGACGTTCGGTTCCAAAATAAAAGCGGTGACTTTGACTACGCCCTATTTAAGGAGCACATCAAGACGCAGCTACCAAAATACACAGAAAGCCTTGCCGTTCAGTTATTAGGCAAGCCGAACCAACCCAAATCAGACCGTGATTATTTAACCTTTGGCATAGGTCCTTCCGCGATTAAAGTGACCCTAACTGGAGAACATCGTGGGTATTTTAAAGACTACACCACAGGCGAAAAAGGCGCATTGATTAACCTTATAATGAGTCATAAGGAAATGGGCTATAAAGCAGCGATGAATGAAGCGAACAAGATGCTAAACGAACCGGACAAATATCAATTGGAGGAAAACAGTAAGCACGAAAAATTACTCAACACCACACCTAGGCATATTGCGAAGTTTGAAGAAAGAGCTAAAGATTATATAAATCAAAGCTTACCTATTGATAACACGCTCGCCCAAACGTACTTAAACAAGCTCGGTGTCAATAACATCGAAAACAACCATGTAAAATTCCACTCTGCGGTCTATTCATCCGAAGATAGGTCCCTTCACCCTGCAATGCTAACCAACATCCACAATAAAGAAGGCGAAACCAAAGCCATTGAAGTGACCTATTTAGACACTCAAGGAAATAAAGATACCTCCCTAGACATTAACCCAAGAACCCTAGGGACGAAATCCAAACAATTAACAAGATTCCATCAAGGGGAGAATTTAAACACCACCATCATCAGCACATCGATTGAACAATCGTTTCTAATTCGAGACCAAACCCAAGGACAGATTGATATTATTAACCTCAATCATAAGAACGACATTCAAAACATCTCTACCGATGAACTAAGACAGAACATCATTATTGTATTAAATCATGGCAATCACGATTTAAACCCGAACAACATTGAAAAAATCGTCGAGAACTTTAATGGCCGAGACATCCAATTCATGTCAAATGATAACCTTAAAGAGGACATCAAATCGTGCATTGATAAACTAGAGCGAGATAACAGTGCACATAACATTGAATTAAGTGAGCCGCACACGTCTCATCAGGATAGGGAATTAGACACCTTCAACTATAATGAGAAAACAGAACTCGACAGCCAATCACTCGACCACTTTGAGCCAAAAGAATATTCACCTCAACAAGAGATGGAATTTAATCAATCAGAGAAAGAGAGCCATTGGGAAGACAGAGAAATCGACAGAGAGTTAGAGCGATAATAAGAGGGTAGCTGCTGCTACCCTTTTTTTTCGCCTGCAAGATAAGCATCCACTTTTTTATCCACATCAGCGGAAACCAAATTACGCATTTCTACTGCATCTTTTTTATTTTCATGGAACGCGACACCATCAAAACTTTGTGTGTGGGTTAAATTACCCGTCCCTTGGATCATCCTGATCCGTCGATACATCTCTTCCATCAACTCGCGGTTAGACGGCCGCTCATCTTCCTTATCGTTCAGTTTGATCCTCAATGCCAGCGTGAGAAGTTGCCTGACGGCTTCCGCATCACCTAACTTTTCTCTGTCTCTGAACACCTTAAAATCTTGCTCCAATTCACCCCGAATGTAACTCTGTACAGAAAAAGCTTTCGCCATAATCCCACCATCCTTTCTTAGATTTCCCTCTAAACAACACTTTACCTACATTACAATTAAATCACATGCTTGCAAAAAAGCTCACTATTTATCATTAAAAACATCGAGTTAATTGCTAATAAATCACTAGTACATCACTTCCACTTTAAACAAGCTCTCAGACCTTTCTCGAAAAGGGATTAAGTACAATTGATGCATTTATGATGTAAATCTACATTGGATTTCAGCGGCTAATTAGTTGAAATTTTGAAAATTTCCCCCCAAAATATTCACTCTTCTATTTATACCATAAGTTATTGATTGCATTGACTTTATGTTTAAAGCAGACAACCATTTAAATCGTTTTCGATTTAGCGTGGTGTGTGGTCACCAACTCAACTAACCAACAACTCAGAACGAATGATCTGAGTTCCTTAATCAAAGCGACGGGAAAAACTGACAGCGAAAGACAAAAGCCGACCAGGTGGCGAATGAATCTGACGAACGAGGGATGCGGGGATCTGGAAATTGAAGGAAGAAAGCGAGAGGAAAAGCCAAAGACATTGCACCGTTATGGTGCAAAGCCTTTTATTGAACGTTCATCTTAAAATAAACCGATTGGACTTTTTGGATGTATATTTTTCTGGCGTTCTCGGTGCGTTTTGAAAAACCCGCATTATAAGCGCCGACGCTGTTCCAGTTATAACCATGACTAGAAAAATTAGAACTTAATACCCACGCGCCAAGATGAACATTAAAACAAGGGTTATAGATGCTTGTTTCATTCACATTAAATTCGGATAGTCGATCAAACCAATGGGAATTAATTTGCATCAATCCAAAATCACGACTGATCACTTGACCGGTTTTGTTTTTATTTTCATTATACGCATTCGGTTTTAGGCTGCTCTCTACCGTTGCAATGGATTTTAAAAGCTGTGGATCGACATTATAAAATCTCCCTGCCTCATCAAAGCAAAAAGCCCAACCGAAACACGGCGATAGCAAAGAAAGGTAAAGTAATGGTTTCATCATAAAAAGCCACCTATCAGCCACAAACCCACAAAGTGACACCATGAAAAAGCAATAGAATCAAACATCGAGCAAATAGGCGTACTGTGGTACTGAGAGCGGTATTGGCGACCGCTTGCGGTCGAGCCTTTGGCTCAAATTCTTTTAGCGCGAGCGTTGAAGCGTTCGGACAAAAAAAATGCCTCTAGGATAAGAGGCATTTAAGAAAACATATTTGAATATTAAACGTTGATATGACTGCCAACCCAAAACGCGGCACCGGCTACCGTCGCAATCATAGCGAAGGCTGTTGCAATAATGAGATTTTTAAGGGAACTCACTTCATTACGAACTGTGTCGATTTTATCTGAAAGCTCATTACGAACTGTGTCGATTTTATCTGAAAGCTCATGACGAACCGCTTCGATCTTCTGATCGAGTTCTTTACGCGTATCATTTAACTGCTCTTGAGTGGCAGCATGAGCGGTTAGGTTGATCAGCTCTTCAACGCTTAATGTGACTTTGCTTGATTCAGACATAGTAGAAACCTTATTTAATTGCTTACAGTTTATAGCATTATGATGAGGAAGTCATTCACGCCAGAATAGGCGTAAATGAGAGACATGTTTCACTAATGGCTATATCCAACCACGCTCCACAAACGACACCACATCTTCAAAAGACACCACGAAATGATCGAGAACTCGAATATCAACCAAGGCTAACGCGTCGGTCAGTCGTCGAGTAATACGTCGATCGGCTTGACTGGGTGTGGCATCACCGCTGGGATGGTTATGATAAAAAATGACCGCGCTTGCATTTGTGGCCAGTGACTCTTTGACCACTTCACGCGGGTAAACGGATGCGGTGTCAATGGTGCCGTTAAACATCTCTTTTGTGCGTAAAACTCGATGCTGACTATCAAGAAAGATCCCCCCAAACACTTCGCTTTCATTGGAAGCAAGTGAAGCCTGACAAAATGACTTCACCAATTCAGGGGAATTGAGTGGCGTCTGCTCTGACACAAACAACTTAGATTTTAAAATGCTCGCGGCATGGTGCAAGATATCTTTTTCTTCTACAGAGAAAAGGCTGTGATTAGAGTAGTTAGCAAGTACAGACATAATAGATCCCTTTTAATATTTAAAGTCGTGATGGGCGGCGCTCAGTCCGTGTTATTGGCCATACAAGATAGTCAGAAGATCTTTCGCTCTCGCTTGATGCTTAGCGGTCGTTTCAACGTTTCTCTCTTCTTTTTTCGCATAGGCGTAATCTTCTCGCATCTGTTTCACAGTCGTAGCTCTATCACATACGCCAATACTCACCCCTTTTCCTTTATTTCCTTCCTCCAAGATCAAAGAGTCGGTATAACCAAACTCATTAAGTAAAATCTCATGCACTTTAACCGCTCGAACGCTCGAATTAAAGTCCGTTGAATTCACCCAAATAAGTCCCTTTGAAACAGTCGCGGAAACGGTCGAACGCACTGCACGTTCAACGACCTGGCAGGAGATATCATTTTTTGGTGAGCTTTCGTGCCCAGCGGCGAAACGCTGGTCGCTGAACATCGATTTAGAGAGAGTTGGGCTTGAGTTTCGTTGTGCCATGAGGAGTTTCCTTTTTGTTTGAGTATCACTTTTATGGAGCCGCTTGGCTGTCCGGCAAGCGCTCATGGTTCTCAATAACAAGGGCGCGAAGCGTTCATATACCCTTGTTATTGGGGCTCTGAGCGAGCACGGTAAACAGCCTGCGAGCCCCATCAAATGATGCAAGTCGAAAGGGAAATCGGCACATAAGGCAACAAGCCCTTACTCGAACTTAATGGAGGTCAGTGAAATGAGTGAGGAGGTACGACGAACAGCAACGAGGAAGACTGACGAGGCGCAGGCGTTTAGGGTTGTACGATAGGAGCTTGTAGAGAAGCACCTTCTGGTGCGGCACGCAGTGGCTCACTAGGGTGATGCCAATCTAGGCCATAGATGAAAGCTCCAAGAGAAAGCCTTGCCCGAAGGATCACGCCTAAGGAAAGAGCACCTCATTATTTCTCACCCCACGTAAAAAACTAAGAAGCAATAAGCTAAGAGATAAGAAGCCAAGAATGAGGATTATTTAAATACATTTACCCGTCAGTAAGTCACTAGAATGGGTATATCGATACTGCCACCTTGCTCAATGTAACTCCCTTTTGAGAGCCAAAGGTCAGCGTCCCTTTTTCAAAACGAGCATTAATGGTCTCAAGCGCTCGATTAAGCTCTAACTTGTTAGAGTTAGCCCCAAATCAGTCAAGCCAGTTTCTAAGTTAATGTATATACGTCTATAAGTAAGGCAAACACTTGTCGTATTTTCCAGTAGGAATAAAAACAGATATCGTCCTTACCTCACTTTTTTGAGACCTCACCTTAGTCATCACTTCAGCGCTGTGATGTACTATTTCTCCAAATAGCACATCCGTTTCTCTTAATCGGTCCCGATAACTTAGTTCAACTGATTTACGCAACAAAGAAATATCAAAATCCTTCATACGTGGTGCGAGCCATGTAAATCCAAATCAAACGGTGATGAAAACCGTGCGGTGCTTTATTAAATTATTCATATGTGTGCTCTACCCTTTGCCACTTAGAGTAGTTATATCAAGATATTTAGTTATAGTGCGTTAATGACACAATGCCTTTCTAGCGTAAATCAATTTTAATTAAGCCAAGAAATTATTTACACCTTCGCAATAATTATTGGCTTTGTTGCGTAATTCAGTTTAGAAACAGAGTCTCCCCGTTTCTCATGCTTTTTAGTCAATACGACAAGTTTCAGGCATACCTAACCCAGTAAGCTTGTTCAACGGTTTTATCATCGCGTAAGTTTCACCCACCTGTGAATTGTAATTTCTTAAGCTCAATCGCCCTCCTAACAACTGTTTTACTCGATACATCACTGTTTCTGATAGTGAACGTTTGTGGTATCCATACCGCTCTTTCCAATACTTATTTGAGCCGTATAACTTCTGGCAACCCACGGCGAGATTTCGAGGGTGACCACGCTCCCAGAAGGCTGCTCCTTCTCTTGGGGGAATAAGCGCAACGGCTCGCTTAATCTTAATAGCAGCGTGGCACACTCTCGTGTCGTACGCGCCATCGCCAGACTCTACGCTTGCCATCCGTCTCGTGTTTTTTGACTTTTCATGAGTGCTGTCGTGATAGCTAAATCACTGAATCGACGTGGCCTACCGCGCTTATTCTGTTTGCTTTGCGCCCAACCGCTTATTGCCTCTTCATCAATCCAAAAAGTCAGAGAGCCACGGTTAATGAGCGATTGGTTGTATTGCTTCCTGTTGGTTGTTTTGTAACGAGGTTTAGACATAGAGCTACGAGAGAGAGTGGACGTAGCTGATCATATCGTAGGTTCTTGATTTAGTTCCATTGAATTACGCAACAACAAATCCACCTAGCTTTATTATTTATATTTAATAGATATAAATAATAAATATATATCTTTTCAACCCTAGAACCATTGTTACATTATAACAATTAGTGTTCTATTTGAGGTCGAGGGAATGAAAGGACACCTTTTAAAAGTAAAAGCACTTTTTTTGGCAACTTTGGCTTTGGGTGACATGGCCTCTGCTTCTACAGCTCTTCAGTTCAAAGACGTGCTCGGTAGAAACATCTCTTTAGAAAAGCCGGCAGAAAAAATTTTCCTAGGTTTTTATTTTGAGGATTACCTAGCGATCGCTGGACCAGATGCTTACAAAAAAGTGGCTATTTTCCCAAGACACTCTTGGAAAGATTACCGTCAATCTCAATGGACCACCTATAAAAAAATCATTCCTGAGTTAGAAACGATTATTGATTCAGGTTCTCTTTATACAGGTACTTTTGATTTCGAAAAACTCTTGTTAACTAAACCTGATGTTGCACTTCTTGCGGCGTGGCAATATCAATCCCTTGGTGAAAAAGTTGAAATACTTGAAAAGAATGGTATCAGAGTTGTCGTTGTAGACTTCAATGCTCAAACGCTTGAAAAACACGTCATTAGCACACGTGTTATAGGCAGAGTAATGGGGACAGAAGGACGCGCTTCATCGATTGCAACGGAATACGAAAACACAGTAAACATGGTTAAACAACGTGTTACGAGGCATCTGGAAAACCACACGGCACGCCGTGTGTATGTGGAAGCAGGTACAGGTGGACCAAATGAATACGGTAAATCTTACTCGACGACAATGTGGGGCAACCTTTTGACAATGGCGGGGGCCGATAACCTTGCCCATGGGATGTTTGAAGGTTCTGCCCACCTAACGCCTGAATATATCTTGAGTCAAGATCCAGAAGTGATCTTTATATCCGGTGCTCACTGGGTTAAACATAACGACAGCGCCCTGCTTGGTTTCAACAGCACAATGGAAGAAGCGCAAACTAGATACCGCCCCTACCTAAATCGTGCTGGCTGGAATCAACTGACGGCAGTTAAAAATGGTGACGTCTACGGTATATACCACTCAGGAACACGTACTATTTACGACCACGTTTTCTTGTTGTATCTAGCAAAGTCTATTTACCCAGAAGCATTTAAAGATATTGAACCTAAGAAATTGCACCAAGAATTTTTTAGGAACTACATGCCGCAAGCGCTCAAAGGCACTTTCATGATTCAGGTGGGCGTAACTCATGAATGAAAGCATGAAAGCATCGTCTGACCTGAATCATTCCAGCGGCGCTATTTATCAAAGAATGCAGAAGCAAAGAATTAAGATTTTGCTAGGCGCTTTTCTGGCAACGAGTTTTTCCGCTTTATTCGATCTTGGTACTGGCTCATCGTGGCTAGGCATTGAACAAGTTGTTGAAGCCCTCCTAGGTGGTCCCTCTGGTGACAGCTTATCAACACTTATTGTCTGGCAACTTCGGTTACCCATCACTCTCACCTGTCTTATGGTTGGCGCCTCACTCGGCCTCGCTGGCGGTCTAATGCAAACCCTCTTAGCCAACCCACTTGCCAGTCCGTATACCCTTGGTATCTCTGCTGCTGCTGGATTTGGTGCAGCCATAGCTTTTTTAACCGGTTTTTCAGTATTTGGTTTGCATTGGTTAGGCGTGCCGTTTGCCGCTTTCTTGACATCTGGATTAGCGAGTATGGCGATCTATATAATTGGTCGCAGCCGACATATGGACGCAAAAATCCTGATTTTGGCAGGTATTGTCGTTCTCTTCTTTTTCCAGGCTTTACAGTCATTAATTCAATATTTGGCATCACCAGAAGTGCTGCAGCAAATTGTTTTTTGGTTATTTGGCAGTCTACTGAAGGCGAGTTGGTTGTCCTTCTTTGTTTCAGGAGCCGTTTTCCTGTTCGGTTTGGTCTTTGCGTTATCTAAGGTATGGGCACTCACCGCCCTCACTTTAGGCGAAGAGCGTGCACTCGCCTTGGGAATAAAGACCAGCAAGTTAAGACTACAGATGTTTTTACTGTGTTCCTTATTAACTGCAGGAGCAGTGTCGTTTGTCGGAACCATTGGTTTCATTGGTTTGGTTGCTCCTCACCTAGCAAGAATGCTAATAGGCGAAGATCAGCGTTTCTACTTACCTTTGGCGGCATTAATGGGAGCGTTGCTTTTATGTACCTCGTCTCTTGTTGCTAAGTTGATTGTCCCAGGCACTATCATACCAATTGGTATCGTCACCTCCTTAGTCGGTGTGCCGATCCTTCTTTATTTTCTGATAAGCAGGAGGTTTATCTAATGACGTCGCTTTCAATAGAAAATCTTGCCGTTCCAATTGGAAGAAAACTCGTTTTAAAGAAGGTAGATGCCCACTTTTTGGGTGGCAAATTTACCGCCATTTTAGGGCCCAATGGCGCAGGAAAAACGACATTGCTCAAAGCTATCATGGGCATCATTCCTTCTGATGGGAAGATTAATTCAAGTGGGGAGGACGGGCTGAGATTACCGCTACAATCCTTCTCGTACCTATGTCAACTCAACAAATCTCCCTGTCAATTAACGGTTATTGAGTTTGTCTTACTGGGCTTGGTTCATCAACTGAGCTGGAACATCACATTTGAACAAGAACAAAAAGCAGACGCCATCCTTGATTATCTAGGTTTGAGAAATCTCGCCCTTAGACAGTTTTCTCAACTAAGCGGTGGTCAGCAACAGCTGGTTTCACTGGCGCAATCTCTTGTTGCTGAGCCCAAGGTATTGCTCTTAGATGAACCAACAAGCGCCTTAGATCTCAAGCATCAAGTCCAAATTTTAGACCTTGTTCGTCAATATACCCGAGCCAAAAATATCATCACAATTGCGGTCCTACACGACCTCTCTCTCGCTGCTCGATACTGCGACCATCTTCTCTTAATGAATGATGGTGAAGTTCAATATTGCGGTAAACCAGAAGACGTGCTCGATTCTGAAAGGCTGGGGAAAATCTATCAGATTCATGTGGACGTAGGTTGTTGCGTTCATGGACATACCCACGTCACCCCAGTTCGAGCCCTTAAAACAGATTAGGCATTCTTATGGCAATGAATAAAAGGCAATATCACTTATTAGTTTCTCTATCCACGTTTGAATCTCAAATTCAAACCCTGACTCATTACAGCCTTGAAAATTGTGAATGTTTTGTCCTTTTGCAAGAAAAAATTGATGAGTTTTGCGCTTGGATTTTGCAAGAAAATTTTAAAACCATTAGCGATGATTTTGATATGACCCCTGAGTACGATCGTTTAATCAAGCAGCTTCGTGAAACTGCTGTAAAAGCTCTGTGTTTATTGGAAAAACATCAGTCTCAGTGTGCCAGAGAGCATCAAATCGACATCAGCGAATATTTATACCAACTTTCTGAAAACACAAAAATTGAACTAAAAAAAGCAGGAATTGAAAGCAACTCTCGAGTCCTGTTTATTGGCTCAGGGTCCTATCCGGTTTCTGCTTTCACTATATCTCAGAGCACAGGCGCTCTCGTGCACGGTATAGATCTTGATGAGCAGGCAGTGAAAATGGCCAACCAACTCAACTTGTCAACCACTTTTAGCTGCAAAGATCTAATCACTGAGTTTGCCTCTTTCCGGCCAACTCATGTTGTAGTAGCCTCTTTAGTGGAACATAAATGGGAACAACTCAGACAGCTTAGACCTCATCTTAACCACTCTCACCGAGTATTAGTTCGATTCGGTAATGGTTTAAAGTCCGCCTTCAATTACCCTTTCAACCCAAACCTAATGGATGGGTGGGAAACACAACAGATCCATAACGATGCAGCGATATATGACACCGTCTTGATGGAGCGCGCAAAATGACTCTTTCATTAGGAAAAGTGTTAATCGTTGGCACAGGGCCAGCCGCATTTCAGACAGCAAAAATCATCAGAAACCAGTGCGAGCAACTTGGGTTAGTAAACCGCTCATCAGAGCGCTGGCAGCCGATGTTCGAAAGCTTACACAACGAACGTATTGCGCATATTTTCGCTGCCAAATCCTCTTTGAAGCGAATGGCTGGGCAGGTGATATTTGATGCGGTTTTTGAAGATTTACGCGATGTAAGCGGACAATGGGATACGTTGGTTCTGGGCACCCCATCTCATGCTTATTCAGCGGTTCTATTGGCTTTACCTAAATCGTGTTTGAGTTCCACAAAAATAGTAGTCCTCATTTCATCCTTATTTGGTGGGCACCGGATTGTAAAAGGCTTGTTTTCAGAACTGAATTTAACCCCCAACGTACTGATATTTTCCAATTACTTTGCGGCCACTAAATTTATAACGGAACAAGCTGGCGTTCGTGTCCTTACCAAAGCGGTTAAAAAACGTATTTATGCTTACTCAAGTAAAGAAAAATGCCCTGTCCTAGAGCTACTGACTCAAACTTTAGCGGATATCGGTGTTGAAGTTGTCGAGTTGGAAAATGGGTTTAGCGTAGAAGGACGAAACATTACCTCTTTCGTTCATCCCGCATTTTTTATGACCCCTTTCTCGCTCAATCATATCTTAAGTGAGACGAGAGAAGTTAAGTACATGTACAAACTTTTCCCTGAGGGACCGATCACAACCGAAACCATCCACATTTTGGTTGAGCTATGGCGCGATATATCAAGATTGATACTTCACTTTAACGGAACACCATTTAACTTGTTACAATTTCTCAATGATGACAACTACCCTGTGCATCCAGAAACCATTCGTCGTCGTCAAATTGAGCAGTTTATGTCGCTCACTCCAATAGCGCAGGAATATTTGGTTTACGTACGATACAGCGCGATTCTGATCGATCCTTTTTCTAAGCCGGATGAAAATGGGTGCTACTTCAACTTCTCTGCCGTGCCCTATGCCAAAGGTAAGGTGGAAAAAGGCAAGTTGTCTTTACCTCGAATACCTAAAGAAGATATACAGAATCTTTACTGGCTTCAAGTCTTAGGCAGAGCGCATGGGATTGCATTACCGAGCGTTAACCGTGTGCTAGGTATATTCGAATCTTGGTTAAGTAGCTCTCAACTCCCTCACCATTTGATTGAAGAGTCCCGCACTCAAGCGCACCAATACCTTGGTTGGGTGCGTCTATCATACGACCTTTAAAGAAACCCATCATGAACAACGGTGTAGCGTTAACTATATTTTCTGCGTTCATTTTTAGTGTCATGAACGCACTTATTAAAGCGGCCAGTTTGACGATTCCAAGCTCTGAAATTGTCTTCTTCCGAAGCGCAATAGGAACCGTTCTGATTTTAGGTTTAATGTGGAAAGCGAGTATCAGGTTTTCTACCACGGGCATACCAATGCTTTTGCTTCGTGGCCTGTTTGGGGCGTTTTATCTGCTCGCTTTTGTGTACGCGATTACCCACATGCCGCTAGCGGACGCCGTGATTTTGGCTTACCTGTCCCCGTTCTTCGTTATATTACTTTCCAACCTAATTTTGGGAGAAAAAGCCCCTAAAAAAGTAGCATTCCTTTTTCCGCTCACTTTGGTTGGAGTTACCTTAATTGTAAATCCATTTAGCTTTGACACATTTAATTTGTATGCCCTCTCAGGGGTGGCGAGTGCTTTTTTTGCGGCGGCTGCCTCTATCACTATTCGCCACCTGAGTAAGAGGCACCATATTTACGAGATTGTGTTTTATTTTCTTTTCACTTCGATGTTGGTATCCGGTTACTTGATGAGGGATGAGTTTGTGGTTCCACAGGGAATTGCGTGGATTTATCTAATTGCCATTGGTCTTGTTTCGCTCATTGGGCAAATTTTCCTAACAAAGGCATTCAGTCATGAAAACGCCGCTGTAGTTGCAGTCACCCGCTATATCGGCTTGGTCTTCAATATACTTTGGGGGGTTATTTTTTGGTATGAAATCCCTAGTTGGATGAGCACATGTGGCGTTCTTATAATAATAACAACATCTATTTCCCTCTCGCTAAAGAAAAAAAATATTATTCAATGATCTGAGTACCACCTAGAAAACAAACTAATCAAAGAGAGTAGGGAAGGCTTTGTTGCGTAATTAAATTTAGAGATAGATGCACCCCGTTTCGCATACTTTTTAGTCAATACGACAAGTTTCAGGCATACCTAACCCAGTAAGCTTGTTCAACGCTTTTATCATCGCGTAAGTTTCACCTACCTGTGAATTGTAATTTCTTAAGCTCAGTTGCCCTCCTAGCAACTGTTTAACTCGATACATCGCTGTTTCTGAGAGTGAACGTTTGTGGTATCCATACCGCTCTTTCCAATACTTATTTGAGCCGTATAACTTCTGGCAACCCACTGCGAGATTTCGAGGATGACCACGCTCCAAGAAGGCAGCCCCTTCTCTTGGGGGAATAAGCGCAACGGCTCGCTTAATCTTAATAGCAGCGTGACATGCTCTCGTGTCGTAAGTACCATCACCAGACACCTCAAGGATACTTCGGCGTGTTTGTTTCAGTAGGTTCGGGAGTACTTCACCATCTGTAACCGTTGATAAACTTAGCTCGGCGGCAATGATCTCATGAGTGCTTGTATCAACTGCAATATGCAGCTTTCGCCAGACTCTCCGCTTGCCATCCGTCCCGTGTTTTTTGACTTTCCATTCACCTTCGCCATAAACCTTTAGGCCAGTCGCATCAATGGCTAGGTGCTGTATCGCTCCTTTCGTTTTTGTCTTAAATGAGACCTCAACTTGCTTTGCTCTACGACTGATGCAGGTGTAATGCGGACAGCTTAATGGAACATGGGCCAGTCTAAATATCGAGTTGATAAATCCTTGCAACGCTCTCAGTGGCATAGAAAACACGCGTTTCACCATGAGTGCTGTCGTGATAGCTAAATCACTGAATCGACGTGGCCTACCGCGCTTATTCTGTTTGCTTTGCGCCCACCCGCTATCGCCTCTTCATCAATCCAAAAGGTCAGAGAGCCACGGTTAATGAGTGATTGGTTGTATTGCTTCCAGTTGGTTGTTTTGTAAAGAGGTTTAGGCATAGAGCTACGAGAAGTAGTGAACGTAGCTGATCAGATCGTAGGTTCTTGATTTAGTTCCATTGAATTACGCAACAAAGCCAGTTAACGCTACTTGGAATATCAAAACGAGGAAATAAAGAACTGAGAACGCTATTTATCCATGCCGCAAGGTCAATTTTATGGAAAGATAAGTCGGTCGAAAAATATTTTGGTTCATGGCTTATTGAGCTTAAGAAGCGAAAATCTTTTAACTTGGCTGTGTGGTGAAAAATTGAAAATACAGGGGCATTTTTTGGAATACTTCCCGATTACTATTTGTTTTCGCTAAGAGCCTAAATTATCGATGAAAAACGCCCCTCTTGAAAGGGGTGTAGATTTGAACACACTGTTTTTACATGAACGCCAAGTTACTCTTATCCAGGAGCACTTTAACTCCAGAATACAGGCTAAAAATGACGAAATTACAGTTAACGGCGATTATCGCTAAAACGCCTCTGTCGGATAGGCGGCACCTGTTCCCAGATGCCTCCCTCCTCAGAACCGTACGTGCAACTTTCACTGCATACGGCTCAAGCCTCCACAAAGGCATCGTTAAGCACCCAGTAACAAAATTACCTTTGCGATACACACTTAAAGCTTTAAAACTGCCCCAATGGCCATTTAATGAATAAGAAACCACGGTTCGCTGTCAGAAGACGCACTGATTTTATTCGAAATCATCATTTGTTTTTCTTCTTTAATAAAGTTCTTCAAGCTATCTCGCAACGGGAGACCAGTTAGAAGTCAGCTCGCTTTCGCGCCAGATATAACCTGTATCTACTTCATTACAAAGTAGCATTCGCTTTTTCTAACCTCCTTTACCTGCATACCTATCGGCAACCTTTACAGGCTGCTTTCCCATAGGGAGATATACAGGCTTGCCCTGTTCCGTATGCCGCATAAAATGTCAACTTAGATGCCCACAATGGTGCGGAGAGTGCAATGACCACGAAAGAGTAATGTCCAATCTCTTCCCGACTCTCGTTGCCTTTTGGCTACAGCGTATTAACCACTTCCGCTGCTTCATCATATAACGCGCCTTAAATGGATTCATTATATTCATCATATTGCCCCCCTAGCACTCACCCGACTTGTGGTTGTCAGGAGGAACGTCCTCTAACGATTCTTCCAGCTCAGTCAACAACCAAGCTTCGTTACATTGTCAGAGCCGCTTCTTTATTCAGGCTCCTAGGGGCATCTGGTAGTACAGATGGTTCACCCTTCGTGGTGAACAACGTTTCATACGACTTCAGGTCGCACGGACATTTCTGAGTTACACGTTTTATTAAATTAATATTTCATGAATTATTTAAGGTCTTGTAAAACCTCTAGCCTAGTGGCCAAATTTACTCACCTACAACACGTTAAAACGAGAATACGGAAAGTCAATAAAAACCCTTATAATATATGGGATTTTATTAATTCAATTAATATTGAAAGTTATTTTGATAATAAATAATCATTATTATTTTTTTATATTTATCTAGCTGAGCTATAAAAAGACTTCATTTTTAATATATGGACGTCTTTCTAAATGCCTTTTCAAATACTCTGCTCTCAAGGACGTGTCGCGGACAGAGCAGATCGTATGCTCGAGGGCGCAAAGCTCACAGCAAATAAACTTGCTCTATATTATGACATTACACCTAACTACGTAGGGCAACGATCGCCTACGAAATCGGATGATTGGAGTGTTGCACTCCAGGAATCTCGAAAGACCCTCGCTCTGTTGCAGACAAAAATCTCCCATTTACTAGCCACTGGCGATAGCCCTGTCCTATTTGCATCAAATACCTGCTCAGCGAGCTTAGCGACACTGCCCGTTGTTGCATCGACTTTTCCTGACATAAAGGTCCTATGGATCGATGCACACAGTGACTTTAATACCCCTGAAACGACAGAAACCGGTTATCTCGGCGGGATGGTATTGGCTGCTACATGCGGCCTGTGGGATAGCGGTTTTGGCGCGGGAGTTAAACCTAATAATGTTGCTTTAATTGGCGTACATGACATCGATGAAAAAGAACTTAACAACGTTAATAATGCAGGTCTCATGCACTTTCCCCCTTCAACTCTGACGCCAGAGTCAGTCATCAAATTCATTGGTGATTCCAAAGTCTGGGTTCATGTGGATTGGGACGTTATGGACCCGGGGCAGATTTCCGCTGACTTCAAAGTCGAGGGAGGCTTGAAAGTCGCCCAATTATTGGATCTATTCGAGTCACTTCCTAACAACCAAATTATGGGCTTAGAACTTGCTGAGTTCTGTGCAGATAGCCACTCGTCAGTAGCCAATACAGAAGGACTAGATCTCATCATTCAAGCCGTGGATGCGCTATTCAAAAAAAATAAGAGTTTATAGTCATGGAAATCATCAAAACTAACCCTGCGGCTCTTGCGCCTAATGAGCAACATAAAACCTTGTATACACATGCAGAACTGTTGCAAGAACTGAATCAGTTTTCAAACTGGAAGAAGGAAGCGTGGGAAGAATTCAGTAAGAGAGTCAGCGCCCCTGAGTTCCCTTGCCTGTTTAGCCGCAGAGCGTGGAACTCTAAGACTATCCAAGTGCTGTTTTGTGAGTCGGATGAACACAACACTTACTACCCGTTTTTGCATGGACTGATTGCTTATACGGACATGTTGAATTCCACTCCAGTTAATAAGCGTATGTTCTCGCCATTAGTGGTGTTTTTTTCTCCGGACCTTTCACTTTCAATGGCACCGCACAAGCTTGGTTGGGAAGTCTTAAATTGGACGCATGAGCACGATGTCGCTCAATGGCCTAGGCATATACCTATCGACCCCGAGGCATCTAAATGGACATACTGCTTTAATGGTGTCGAACTGTTTATCAACATGAGCTCAGACAAGCATCAAGTGCTTAGAAATCGGAATCTCGGCTCACGCCTTAATTTTGTGATTAACGCAAGGGAGGTCTTTGACATGGTCGCTAATGGTGAAACGAAAGGTGGCAGGCAGGCTCGAGAGCGTATTCGAAATCGTGTCAAAAAATACAACAACGGAGTGATGCCAACTGAGTTGGGGTTTTATGGAGAAGAAGAAAACCTCGAATGGCGTCAGTATCAGTTGCAAGAAGCTAGTGTGAAACGACCAAGACTGTGTCCCTTCAAATAAAAACTAACGAGAGAACGTAGATGCCTTTATATAACTCAATAACAGAAACTGTTGGATGCACTCCAATTGTCAAACTAAACAATCTTGCTCCAAAGGGAGTCGAGGTTTATGTCAAAGTGGAGTCTTTCAACCCAGCTGGTTCAGTCAAAGATAGGCTTGCACTCTCAATCGTGTTAGACGCTGAAACAAAAGGTTTGCTCAAGAAAGACGACACAATTATTGAATGCACTTCAGGTAATGTTGGAATTGCCTTGGCCATGGTTGCCGCAGCCAGAGGATACAAATTTATCGCCGTAATGGGGGATGGATATTCGCTAGAACGCAGGAAGCTAATTCGCGCTTACGGTGGTGAAGTCATCTTGTTCCCAAGTGAACAAGGTAGTAGCGGCGGTAATCGAATTGCCGACCAGCTTGCAGCTCAGAATGGATGGTTCAGACCCCGCCAGTTCGATAATCCAGCTAACCCTGCTTATCATCGTGAAACGACAGCAAGTGAGATACTCAGTGATTTTTCTGGTAAGCGTTTGGATTACTTTGTCACAGGCTTTGGTACAAGCGGAACTCTTACGGGTATTGGACAGATGCTGAAGGTGGCACGACCGGAGGTTGAAATTGTCGTCCCAGAACCTAAAGGTGCTCAGATCCTCGCAAAGGACCAATGGAAAGTTCACCCCATCCAAGGTTGGACCCCAGATTTCATACCAAGTGTGCTGGATAAGAGTGTGGTGGATAACCTTGTCACTGTTGATGGAAATTTGGGGATCACGACGGCACGTGACTTAGCTCGTCACGAAGGCATTCTTGTTGGTATCTCTGCCGGGGCAACGGTAGCTACAGCTTTAGAAGTGGCTAAATCTGCATCTAAAGGAAGCGTGATATTGGCAATGGCACCAGATACAGGAGAAAGATATTTGTCTACTGAGTTGTTTGATCAACTTGGTAATGAAGAAACGGACCCTTTTATTACAACTTGGAGCGAAGAGTCTATAACAGCTGAATGTAATGCATAGTTCACCCTCTAAATACTGGATTTATGTTAATAGTACACGTGACATGTAAACGCTATCAACGATAATTATCAACGAAAGGAATACTCGTATGGAAAAACGAATTTCATTAAGTGTGTTGGCGTTGGTCATGTTCTGTGTGACCTACTCTGTAAACCTTCAAGCACCTCTTTACAGTGTTTATGCCGAAAACAGTAACATGGGCCCCGCGGCGGTCGCCATCGCCTTTGCTGCCTATGTATTGGGTCTATTGCCTACTCTATTAATGCTAGGGGGTATTTCAAATAAAGTAGGTAGGAAGCAACCCATATTCCTTGCACTATTGTTAAGTGCGGGGGCAACGGCATTGCTCGTCATTCAGCCAAATTGGACCTCGTTATTTGTCGCAAGACTGCTATTGGGTGTTGCTACCGCCTTAACCACAACCTCAGTCTCAGCGTATATATACGACCTTATTGATGAACGAGAACAAAAATTTGGTACGTTGCTAGTGGCCGCGTCTACGTCGTTGGGGTTTGGTAGTGGTGCACTTGCGACAAGTGTGAGCCTAAACGTAGCTGGCATGACAGTGCTGCCATACAGTTACCTCAGTCTATTTCTACTCGTTTCTTTGTTGTTGTTGTTGCTGGTTCGATTGCCGAGCAACCAAACCATAAAACCAAATCTCAAACTCATTACATTGCCTTGCTTCCCCACCAACACGTGGTCGTATGGTTTAGGCATGATGTTAGCTTGGGCTACAACGGGTATGGTCATCGCAATCGTACCAATACTTCTCAATGAGATGGGTTTAAGCGATTGGACTGGCTTAATGGTTTTCCTATCTATTTGCACTGGTTTTTTGACTCAACACATTGCTAAACGCTTGCACCCAAACTCAAGCCTAATATTGGGATGTTTCTTTACGGTATTTGGGTTTAGCCTCATAGCACTTGGCTACTATCATGAATCTATCACGATCATTCTTTTCGGAGCCAGTTGCACTAGCCTTTCAAGTTATGGTTTCACATATATGGCGGGGCTACTTAAGTTTACGAGTAACCATAACATCGACAAGGCAAGCTCTACGGCTGGCATGTACATCTATTCTTATGTCGGATTTTCGATACCTGTAATTACGTCCGGATTCATAGCGCAGCGCTTCGGTAACTGGATGGCGATACTCAGTTTTCTAACACTTCTACTGGCTCTTTGTTTCATTATTGTCGTCGGAAAGTTGATAGAAGGGAAGAAACAAACTCACTTTATGAAAGTTAAGAGCTAGGAAGGCTGAATGTCAGACTCACAGATTTCGCTCATTACAGGAGCAAACAGAGGGATCGGTTTTGAAATTGCAGCAGAACTTGGCAAGCAAGGTCATAAGGTACTGCTTGCTGGTAGAAAAGCAGCAGCAATTAAAGAGGCTGCTGCTAACCTGAACCTCCAAGGTATCGAAGTCTATTGCTTATGTATGGACATTACCGACGACAAATCTATCAAAGAAGCCGTCCATATCGTTGAAACCTTGTTTGGTAAGGTCGATATACTTATAAACAACGCAGCAATAAGGGTTGAAGAATATGGCACACCGCCGTCTGAACAACCACTCATAAAATGGTTTGAAACGTTCAATACAAATTTGTTTGGTACGGTAAACGTAACCCGCAGCTTTTTACCTTTACTCAAGCGCTCAATGAAAGGAAAAATCCTCAATGTATCGAGCTTATTGGGATCGGTGACGTTACATAGTGACACCAAATCATACGCATACACGGATGAATTTAAATCTCTACCAGCGTACAGTGCCTCAAAAAGTGCCCTCAATTCTTGGACTGCTCACCTCGCCTATGAGCTTCGAGATACCTCGATAACGGTAAATAGCATCCATCCCGGCTATACAAAGACCGACTTAAACGATGGCGATGGGATGTTAACCCCAAAAGAAGGAGCCCTCACAGCGATAAAAGTGGCACTTGATGCTGACAGCTTAGTGAGTGGTCAGTTTATTCACATGGAATCCCTTCTTCCCTGGTAGTAAAAGGAATAGTTAAATGCTCGCAACAAAGAAAGTCGCTTTAGTCTCAGATAGTGATAGCCTAGCTGTCGACTATGATATGCCTTATATTCTGGACGCTTTTAAGCGTACTGACGTGGAAGTTGATGTGATATTTTGGGATAGCCCCAACCACGATTGGGCTATGTATGATGTGGTTGTCCTGCGATCACCGTGGACCTATATGGAGAAAATTGAGCCATTCATTGAATTTTGCCAACAAGTTGAAAATTGTTCAGTACTGCTCAATCCTCTATCGGTGATCAGATGGAACTCAGACAAGAGTTATTTGAAACAACTCGAGAAGCAGGGTGTCCCAATTGTCCCGACAGAAATCATCTACTCAGAAACTGAGATTCAAGCAGCCGTTGCTAATCTTCAAGATAACTACTGGAAAGTTCACGAAGTCGTGATTAAACCAACAGTTGGTGCCTATTCATTCGGTGTCATTCGTCTGTCCATCGAAGATTTAGACAAAATAACTCAGCATGTGCGTTACCTATTAGGACTAGGTAAGGGCGTCATTATTCAACCATACCTACATACGATTGAAGAGCATGGTGAAACGAACATGATTTACTTTGATCATACGTACTCACATGCGATTAAGAAGGAACCTTTGCTCGCACAACGTGGTGAGACTAAAACGCCGGACATGGAATTTCGCAAGCTAAAAGAAGCGAATAGTGAAGAGAAGGCGTTGGCGAAGCGTATATTGAGGTTAGTACAAAGCAATCTTGGTCTTTCTCAACCACTTCTGTACGCGAGATTAGACTTCATTGAAGGTAAAAATGGTCGGCCGCTGCTGCTGGAACTTGAGATAACCGAACCATCACTAAGCCTACCACTTACGCCTGAATGCGTTGATATATTTGTGCAGTCGATTATTGATAAAGCCCCAAAGCCTGTATATATAAAGGATTCTTTGTAACTGCCCTGGTTACCTATAAGCAGTTAATCGGTCTTCGAACATAATTATAAAGCGGTTCAGAACTTGTCGCCATTTGCTTATATGGGCATCGTCCATTGTACGGAGACATCCTGGATCGCTAAGAAGATCGTCTTCCCTGCCACTTCATCCGTTGGGAATAGCTTACTTTTGTTGACGGCTTTCGAGATAAAAAGTGACGGATAAAAATTTAGCCTATGAAGTTTCTGGACAAAAATAAATCAGTACCTTTGCTAAATTAGAAAGTCATGAATAACTACAGGTATGGAAAGTCACTTAATTTGGTGTCCAGTCTTGGCTGTGCAGATCATTGTCTATCTTTACCATCCTGTTTAATGTATTTGCGATAGGCTCATTATGGTCGCATAACACTCGGTAAACACACATAATGAAAGGAATTTATCTATGATATTTAAAGGAATCAGTGCTTTCCCGATCACCCCGATGTCGGATGAACGAATCGACGTGACCGCTTATAGTCAGATTCTTGGCCGTTTAATTAACGCAAGGGTTGATTCTATATGTGCCTTAGGGTCAACAGGTTTATATCCGTATTTAAACGCATCAGAGAAACATAACGCGATTGCTACAGCAGTTGAAATGGCAGGAGAAATTCCTGTCTTGGCTGGCATCGGGTCGCTACGATTAAGGGATGTGCTTGCTAATGCTGAGCAAGCAGAGCAGCTCGGCGTAAAAGGTCTTTTACTCGCGCCTATTTCTTATCATCGGTTATTCGATGAAGAAGTCTATGAACTCTATCGACGTGTATCGGAGAGCGTTTCGGTACCTATCTGTGTATACGACAACCCAGCTGCTACCCATTTTACCTTTAGTCACGAACTCCATGCTGAGATTGCAAAGCTACAAATGGTGCAGTCAATAAAGTTCCCTGGTGCGCAATTTGAAGATCAGGGTGGATGCCGAGTTCAAGCTCTCAGAAAACTACTGCCAGGCAATGTAACGATTGGAGTTAGTGGTGACGTATTCGCTTCAAATGGCATTCAAGCAGGATGTGACGTTTGGTATTCCGTCCTAGCAGGTTTGTTCCCACTCACCGCTCTATACTTATTTAAGCAAGCCAAAATTTCTTCCCCTGCGCAAGCGAAAGAACTCTCTCTAAGATATGACAGACTGTGGCAATTGTTCTCAGATAATCTCGGTGCCATGAGGGTGATGGTCAGTGCGGCAGAAATATTAGGCTATGCTGAATCCCCATGTTTACCAACCCCTTTGACAGGATTAGATAGTGAATCCAAGCTCATTCTGCAAGAAATTATCTCAGAGTTAGATCTCGCTTAACACTATATGTAGAGTGAAATTTCTTACGGGATTTTTCGACCCAAAATCAAGATGGCAAGCTTTGGACCAAAACCGTGTCAGTGTTTTTACTAATCTAGCTGCCACGGGTAAAATGTGATCTACCCTGTCAGCACGAAGCTGGACACTTCTGAGTTACGAACCATAGAACATCCTGACTTTGCGGATTACTTCTAGTATTACAACCATACGACCACCCTGCATGTTGTTGGCCAAATGCCCTTATCCACTACAGATGGCAATTGCCGACAACAAAAAACTTATACCTAATAAGTCAAAACCTAAAACACCCTCTTTTAGAAGGTAATATCCAGAAACAATACCAATAATAGGTATAACCAAGATATTTAAGTTAGCTGACATCATCAATATACTTCGGCACTTCTGGTAGGTTATTTCATCGAAGAAGACTACCAGTTCATCTCAATATCTATCTGCCTAGGTTTTATCTTGATAACTAACTAATGTATTAAAGTACCTGCCAAGCACTTTATTAAAATCACTAATATAACCACCTACCGAGGTAGGTGGTTTTGAGAGAGAAATCTAAGACTCAGACGTTTGCCGCTAAGGAACAGAGACACACGATGCGTAAAGATAGTCGTCGCTCGGCATAGTGAGCCCAGAGTGACCATTTCTGAGAGATATATTGGCATAGCCCGGACCACGAGACGTTGATGTCCAGTAATTTATCCTGACTGCCCAGCCACGAGCAGTAAACATATTTCCATTTGTGTTGAATAGTCCCCTTAACTCATTCACAGTAGCTAAACGCCAGTTGGTTCGTCCTGCAATACTCTTGGAATTATATGTGTCACACAATGAATCTGCGTTATTCCAATCGAAAATATAGAAATCCCCAGTAGGACCTGAAGTTCCTATTTCTTGTGTAAAACCTTTATTTGTACTGCCTCCTCTACTATCTAGGAACGTTTTGGATGGTGAATTTGTAAACAATTTCCCACTACCAGTATCGAAGATGTCAAGACATGAAGCTCCCGTACTCCTACATGCATAGACCTCCACGTCCACTGTGTTACTGGTGACTCCGTCTAGGAAAGCCTCAACCGTCGTGGTGGCGACTGTGTCCCCAGACAATAAACCAGTAGGCGTGACCGTTGCTGTCTGTGGTTCATCCGGTGTCC
>NZ_CAWQUW010000014.1:24317-86387 GCF_963898195.1 Vibrio sp. L3-7
GGTCGCTGTTGCAAGTAACTGTTGTGTTTGACCTTTCGCGACTAAGACCTGTGAAGGCGTGACGGTGAGCGAGGTGACGATGGCATTGGTCACCTCCACGTCCACTGTGTTACTGGTGACTCCGTCTAGGAAAGCCTCAACCGTCGTGGTGGCGACTGTGTCCCCAGACAATAAACCAGTAGGCGTGACCGTTGCTGTCTGTGGTTCATCCGGTGTCCACGTGACCGAACGGCTGACATCTGATGAGGTCCCATCACTGTAGGTCGCTGTTGCAAGTAACTGTTGTGTTTGACCTTTCGCGACTAAGACCTGTGAAGGCGTGACGGTGAGCGAGGTGACGATGGCATTGGTCACCTCCACGTCCACTGTGTTACTGGTGACTCCGTCTTTAGTGGCTGTGATCTTTATAAATCCTAACGCTTTGCCAATTAATTGGCCCGGTTCTACAAAATATCCAATGTTCTTGTTATTAGAGCGCCAAATGCTTAAATCAGTTAGCACCTTTGAAGAGTGATCAGAATAATAACCTACTGCGACGAAAGCTTTTTTGTTCCCCTTCCTCATCGTTAATTTACTTGTTCCCCGAATTCCTGATGATGAGGAGACGCTTATATCGATCCGTTCTAATGTTATTGCTGGTTTTACATCAACCTCTTCTGACAATTCTAAATTACAACCTGTCAAGAAGAGTATAATTAATATATAAAGGGAGATAATTTTATTTATGGCCATAGCTAGTTATAGTTATAAATTAAAAATGATTCTTATAAAATTCGATTAATAGCAGAGGAAATGACAATCATTTAATATAATTAATCAATCATTTAACATAAAGCAATGATTTTATTTTTAATTAATTATCTTTATTTATAAAGATAATTATGAATAAACCCTGTATTTAGCTTTCAAATATTACTAACTTTAGCGTTTAAAATTTGCAGATAATTAATTAAAAATAAATAATAAAAATCCCCCCCCATACAGTATTGATAGTGTTAACGTATTTTAACTAAAGAGAAAGAACTAAGCTGAGCTCAGCTGCAAGGAGATTATCAACAATGGTTTATCAATGGGCAGTATTTCGTCATCAGCATCCTATTTTCGGGGGAGGATGTGAACTATTTGTTGTCCTGCTCGCTTTTTTATCAATAGCCTTACCTCTAATATGTGAAGAAAGCTTATTAATACTAGGAATATCTTTAGGACTTGCCATCATCTGCTTTACTCTATTTTTACTTTTTGCCCAAAGTGACAAGATCCGAAGGTCTATGCCTAGCTAGAAAAATGCTATTAAGTCCTTAAAAAACTAGGAGCTCTTCCCTCGTTTGCTTGGGTTTTCAGCGTATCTATCTAAGTGACTACTCACCGCCTATTGGGCGATGCTTCTTATTTCGTTAGCCATTGCTCGATAGTATCAAGACTTACGCAGCTTCCATAAGCAGAGACGATTATCCAACCGCCTTTAATTCTAGAAGGCCTTTATCACGGATATTAAGGGCGGCGTTTAAGTCACGATTTATGTCTGTAGTGCCGCCTGATGGACAATCCCACTTACGAACCGATAAGGGCATTTCTTCCACTTTATGACCGCAACAACAGCACGTTTAGAGCTTGCGTCCCACTGATTTAGTTTAACTAGATATTTGCCTTGCTCTTTTAGTTTGTACTCCAACTTAAAGACAAAACTATGCCATGAGGCGTCCGCTATGTGTTTCGCCAGTTTGCGGCTTTTCATCATGTTTGTTGATTTCAATGTCTCAATTATCACCGCTTGGTTTTCGTCAACGAGAGTTCGAGAAAGCTTATGTTGAAAATCAGCACGAGCGTTAGCCACTTTTTCGTGGCATTTGGCAACGAGCAATCTAGTTTTTGCTCGATTGGCACTGCCTTTTGCTTTTCTAGATAGCTGACGCTGCTTTCGTCTGAGATTCTTCTCAGCACGTTTTACAAATCTTGGGTTAGCTGTCTTTCTACCGTTCGATTCAATAGCAAAATGAAATAGACCTAGATCAATACCAGTTACCTTGCTTAACGTAATGCTCTTAACCTTGCCTACAATCTCACGGTGATTATTCGCCTCTACAGGCTTTATTTTCGGGAGTTTGATGCACCATCAAAGACTTTTACACCAACACAGTGATAGCTCGATTGCTTACCGTGTCTACGTTTGAATGTGGGTACTTGGCTTTCAACTTCGGATTAAAGAAGTTATCAAAGGCTTGGTGACGATTGAGTACAGATTGCTGCAAGACGGTTGAATCATCTTGCTTCAACCAGTGGTATTTACGCGATTTCTTGGCAACTGCAAGTAGTGGCTTGATGTCCTTTTTAGGATTCAGTAAGTTTTGAAAAAATCACCACTCCAAGACAAAGTTGCTTGGTAGTTACAATACGCATAATCGCCTGGTGCTCACAAAGAGCAAAAGCGTTGCTCGTATAACAAACCCGAACCGATTGAATGCCGAAAACGACTGGAATATCGAAACAAAATTCAGACCTATTGATGACCTTACCTTATGAGGGTTTGATGCCGTCGCGCATCAGCCGACCTTAATCGTTATACAGACAAGAGAGTAAACCTTTGGCCGACGCGCGATGCTCGGAGGTTGTTTCTGTCGTCTTTTCCGTTTTCTTCGCATAGGCGTCTTCTTCTCGCATTTGTTTAATGGTGGTAGCACAGTCACACACTCTGATACTCACCCCTCCCCCCGGTGCCTTTAGTATTAAGAAGTCGATTGAATTCACCCAAATCACGTGCCAGGATATGTCAGAGGAAACCGTAGAACGTATTTTCATGTGACCCTCTAAACGCCAAAACGCACATCAAAACAAAACCCTGAGCACTTAAACGTCCCCTCCTCCGTTTGCACGAATCGCAACGCTGGAAACACAGACCCGTAAGTGGTGTACAGAATAATGTGATCCGCTCGCTCGTGAAGAAACCATTCACCAAAGCCAGCGCCATTTAATTCAATGAAAAAGTCACGGATTTCATGGAAAGCAAAACGACGCGACACCAATTGCGGAAACTGCTGCTTGATAGCTTCAACGAACCCTTGGCCTTTTAACGACGCGATATCAGCCTGTTGCTCTGGCGACTGACGACGACTGAACATTTTTAAACGCTGGATTTTGGAAACCCAATCAGACTTTCTTTTCGCCTCATCACGACACTTTTTGACTTGATAGCGCAACTTCAAGACCGCCAAATATCTAGAGACATCATTTTTTGGTGAGCTTTCGTGCCCAGCGGCGAAACGCTGGTCGCTGAACTTTGATTTAGAGAGAGTTAGGCTTGAGTGTCGTTGTACCATGAGGAGTTTCCTTTCTGTTTGAGTATCACTTTTATGGAGCCGCTTGGCTGTCCGGCAAACGTTCTTGGTTCTCAAGGACAAGGGCGCGAAGCGTTCATATACCCTTGTCATTGGGGTTCAGAACGATCACGGTTAACAGCCTGTGAGCCCATCAAATGATGTGAGTCGAAAGGGAAATAGGCACATAAGACAATAAGCCTTTACTCGAACTTAATTAAAGTCAGTGAAAGGAGTGAGGAAGCGCAAGCGTTCTGGCCACGCCTTCGAAATAGGACGTTCTTCATCTCAAAGCCAGCCTCAGACAATTCTAGAGGGGTGATGAGGCTACCTTTTGCTCCGGTAAAGTGATTAGCTAAACAAACGAGGTCTTCCACGATCACCTTGCTTGGTCCGTTGCCATTGTTGGATCACTTTTTCATCAATCCAAAATGTCAGCCGACCCACGATTGCAGGGGTTGGGGTGTAGATTTAACCACACTGTATTTACATTAATATCAAATTTCTCTTTTACAGGGGTCCTGTCACCCCCAAAATACAGGCTAAAAATAACAATAATCTAAACTTTCTTATCTTGCTATCGCTTCAATTAATGCCAACCCACAACCTAATCGCAAAATTTTTGATTTAAAAGACTAGTAAAATCAAAGAAATGTCATTCTCAATACTCGATTGGACTCACTTGTAAGGAAAACATAATTGATAGTTAATTTATTAGTATTCGGGCTGCATTAAGAGTTAGGTGGAGCCTCGTTTAACTGATTTTAATCAAAGGTAGTAATATATGTACACAAGGACAAGAATACTGTTCTATTTGAGTTGTTTTTTTCTCTCCTTTAATGCTAGAGCGATCGATTTATCAAATAGTTACGTGACATTTTATGAGGGACCACAATTGAGTGATCAAGCATTTCTCTACCCTATACTTAGAGAGAAAGATACTCGGGAGCTCACCTATCTTGATGACCTCATTTTAGATTCTCTGAGAGGTGGGAAGTTGGGTTATCAATATTTTGATTCCGGTGGAACGCCCGCAACTTGTCAGGGGTCCAGAGGTGGTTTCATACCAATAGGCAAGAAAACCACCGTAAGAAATCTTAGAGTCCGTCTTGCTACAACAGCTTAATCATGCGTACGCGCTTATGTCTTTATGACAAGGACAACAAGTATATTGGAGGAAATTGTACAGACTCTTACTATGGCCATACTTTTAATCCTTTAACAGAGAAGCCTAGTGACTATAGGTACAAGAAAAATGGGACGTTTGAGGGATGTGAGTTGAACCCGGTAAAAGTAAAGCTAAGTGACATCTATGAGGATTCGGCTTTAGCCCCTGAGGCAATACATACGTACTTTCCTATTGGAACTTGTCGCGCGGTGCATTTAGAAAGTCCTGACTATAAAAGTTTTACCTCGATTCTCTCTCAGATGCATCCTAAAATATATAAGCGCTTAGGACCTAAGTGCACAGTTCTAGAAACTGAACCAGTGTCTCTAGCCCATACTAATGGGACAGTTATTCATCCTAGTATCAAACCTACAAAAGTAGGTTGCTTATAATTTTTTGCTATGTGTAGTGGTCAACTGAAATTGGCCACGGTTTTAGAGGGTACCCAAGACAATCTCTCTGATTCATTAGGTGTGAGGCCACCATTATAGTGATGTGGCCTCAATTGGCTGTAATAGCCAATGATGTATTGGATAATTTCTTGTTGAGCCTCAGAAAAGCTACGATAACCTACTGTTGGGATCCACTCCGTCTTTAAGCTTCTAAAGAAACGTTCCGTTGGAGCATTCTCCCAGCAATTTCCTCGTCGAGATAAACTTTGTTTTATCTGAAAACGCCACAGTAACTGACGATATTTTCTACTCATCTAGTGACTGTCTTGCTCGCTGTGGAATGTAGCCCCTTTAGGCTTTCCTATACTGATGTCTCGGTAATTGACAGCTAATCGAACCAAGCGTTTTCATTAGCTTTGTTGCTAGATAACGGCTCAGAGCTACGCCTTGATTTATCACCAGATCAGCAATAGTTCTCGCTCCCGAAGAGCCATTGCTTACCGCTGCGGTCCTCACCTCGCTTGCGGTCACCCCCTCATAAATTCCGTTGTGGAAGGTCAAAAGCGACAATTAATGGCGACGGCAACATACAGCGATAACACTTCATACGATGTAAGCGATTCCTTGACGTGGACGTCGAATGAGCTGAGCACGGCAACGATGACACCTACTGGCTGGTTGTCAGGGGTTGCGGTTGGCAGCACGACGGTCACGACAGCTGAAGATGGAGGCATCACCACTCACACAATCGACGTGAATGTGTTCACATGTAGAGTTACTGGATCTTCATGTCTTGAGAGCTTCGATACTGGGAGTAGGAAGATGTTTATCAACTCACCATCAAAAATATTCCTAAATAGCCTCGGCGGAGAAAATATTGGTTTTACAAAAAAAATGAGTTAAAAGGGTTATTTAATACATACGGTAATATGTTTATCGTGCGAGTCTAGGCGCTCAGGATAAATTACTGGTCAGGGACGAATCGAGGTCCTGGTTTGAGTGTAAGACTCAAAAATGGCAGCGAAGGAACCAGTATGCCAGACAACGAGTTTTACGCCCCCTGCGTCTCAGACCCTTCACGGTTGAACCCTCGCGCTTGTGATTCTAGCCCTAAACCACCGACTAAAGTAGGGGGTTCTTTGTATAGTTTTGATGTCTTCCCAACCTCGCCCCTTTTTTCATCCCAGTCTTCATAGCAACTAGAATCAATAGCTCTAGAGTGACCACGTTCCAAGAAAGCGGCGCAATCTCGCGTCATAAGCACCGCCTCCAGCTCCCCGTATTTGTTTGAGTAAGATCGGGAGCACTTATCTCTACGCACGTTTTTGTCTTGAATGAGACCTCGACTTGCTTTGCTCTGAGGCTGATACAAGTATAATCCGGACAAATGAGCCAACCTAAATGTTCAGGCGTCCTAAGTGAGACTTTCGGAGTTTTCCCTGGCGTTTTGCTTTTAGTTGGCGAACCCACGTAGACTTACCCACATCCATGACTTGGGCTGCTTCAATGACCGATTCAAAAAATTAAATTTTTATTTAATTACCTATAATTAAATAATTAAACCATAGAAAAAACTTTAACATTCCATTCAATTTATTTGGGAAGATAACTCCTTTAAAACCTAAAACATTGGTTTCGCTCTCCAGTTAAATAGAGGGGGAATTTAACTATGAAATTATTAATTACTCTTCATAAGGTTGGAAAATTTTTGGGGGTAACCCTAGGCCGTGGGATTAAAAGCTAGCTCCCAGATTCGCTTGATAGAGTGCACCTCTCTTGCAAAGGGCTCGTTATAGTGAGCCTTACCAGCGCAGCACGTTCGCGAAGTGAGCTTAAACGACCAACATGATAAAAGCGGCAAGAACTGCCTTATGGTTATTAATTTTTTGGAGTTTACGATGCGGTTAATGATTTCAGCTGTGGTGGTGGTTTACATAGGCTATTTCTTTCCAAGTTATGTCCTGCTTGATTACTACCTGAGCATTACCCGAGAGTGGGCATTAAATCCGACTTTGGATCGAGCACTCTACTCTGCTTTCGCCTACTATTTTCTACCTGTTATCGCTTTTTTCGTGCTATTTGTTAGTGCTCGGCGAGATAAGCATTGGAAGCAGTACTTAACCTCTTGGCCCAGAAACGTATGTACATGGGGTGAAGGCGCGTTGATATTGATTGGGGTGATTTCATTAAATTCCGTATCAAATTATCTTCAATATATTATTTTTGATTGGTTTTCCCCGGGATCTTGGCAGGCCCAATCCTACAATTTTACCCCTTTATTTTCGGCCTCTGATGGCGTAATTGATTGGTCGAGTGTGTTGCGAAGCGCTCTAGACGGTGTGCTCATTTCTCCCGTGATAGAGGAGCTCCTGTTTCGTTATTTGTTGTTTGTTATTTTCAGGTCCATTTTTGGGGTTACTAACGCCGCATTACTCTCAAGCTTAATATTTGCTTCAATACACCAGTGGGCGCTGGACGCATTTATGTCTGGGGCGTTTCTATGTTGGGTCTTTGAGCGATATCGCCGCCTAGGAGTAGTCATTGTCATTCATGCTTGCCATAACCTGTTTATTTTACTTTATGATCTTGTCTATTATTTAAGCACTCAGCTTCACTTTAACCCTTGGGAGGCGGTTGATATTAGTATTATTGCGTTGCAAGTGGGGTATCTAGTGATTTTTTCACTATTTATTGATTATCAGCGTAGAGGGTTTAAGGAGAGGTAAGGTTTATACGGGCCGGTCTACTTTACGCCTTTATTTTAAATTCACTTGGTTGAGTTTTAGCGTGCTTTGGTTGTCAGCCACTTTTCTCCTCCATCATAAAAGTGAAATGAACGCTACGCGATTTTCACAATGAAAACAGTGCTGCCAAGAGGGAGTAAGGAAAGGATATTTAAAAGTTAGTGAGTGGTCTAAGCAAGCAATTGTCTTGCCTAGCTTCTCCGTTCCCTTCAAATCTCATTTTTAATTATAGTTAAATAATAAGTGTTTTTTTACCCAATCCTATAGCTTTGTTGATTCATCAAAAACCTATGGTTAAATAATATGCGAAAAATAATTGAAACTCAGTCAGCCCCTAAAGCTATTGGCCCATACTCTCAAGGGGTGATTTCTGGAGGGCTAATTTTCACTTCCGGACAGCTACCGCTTCACTCACAATCAGGCTTGATGGTTAAATCCTGCCTTGAAAAACAAACGACTCAATGCCTAGAGAACATGAGAGCCATTTTGCTACATGCGAATACTGATGTGTCAGACGTAGTGAAAACAACCGTTTATCTTACCGATATGGTGAGCTTTTCAATTGTGAATGAAATTTATAATGATTTTTTCATTAAACATGGTGCCAATTATTTTCCCGCAAGAACCTGTATCGAAGTGTCAAAACTCCCTCTCAATGCCATGATTGAGATAGAGGCCGTTGCTGTCGCACCTTAGCCGTTAACGTTTCGTGATTTTTTAGCTCCAGGGTGCCTATGTCGTAATTGTCATCAACAGCGCGAAAAATCCGAATGAGAGCATATTTGGTACGCTTAACTACTGAGCAAATTGATTCCTTAAAATCAAACTTAGATAGTACCTTCTATTGGTTTCAAGAAGGTACTGTGCTCAACTTCCTTGCGATAGCAAAATTAAAGAGCATGTTGTAGAACTACTAAAACATCGAAAATAAGACACCTAACAAGGCCATCTATACCTCAGGAGGAAAAATGGAAAAGGTCATCCGAGAACTGGCTAAAGAAGTAGGTCGAGTTATTCAAAAACCAGAAATGAAAACTGACTTTGTAATCAAAGGTCTCGGCATACGAAGAGGTGAAGAGGCGTTAATCTATCGTATTCCCTCTCATTCTAAAAAAGCGTCTTTCTATGAAAAAGGAGTGACTCTCTCTGAATTCCAGTTCGCTTACGTACATTTAAAAGAATCGGGTTATTTTACGAGAGCTTGGTTTAATAAAAACCTCTCTGCTTGTGCAAAAGAAGGGGCGTGCAATTTTACAACAATAGGCGGGGTTTTTAGCATTTTAGGTGTGGCAGAATACACCTCAAAGGCGACCTATCAATTAAAGGCATAACAAACTGTTTAGTGTAACTCCCAACGCTTTGCATTTCTCTCCACTAAACTTACTAGACTCAAGTGATTCAATAGTATCACTTGAGTCTTCTGTTGGAGTCCTTCTCATGAAAGTCGAGCTTGTTACTTCCCTTAAGCGTCAAGCGACCAAAACCCTCACAGACCTAGCCAGTGCTGTTCACCGAACATGGGACCCCCTCTACGTATCTGGTTGATGTGGACACCAGTTTATGCAAAACCGTTTGGCTATTCTCGAAGGGCTTGCTGGCGGTGAACTCGCAATCTCAAAGGCAAAGCACTGGGTCCTGATGAAGCAAGGAAAAATGTCAAAATGGCTGAAGGGATTTGGAGTGAGCCCGCGTTATCGACTCTCAATAATTCGCGGAATACATTGCCCTTGAAAACCTGCTCGCTGCCAAACAACTCGTTCAAAACATCTTCGAAAGAGTCGAACGCCTCAGCTAATTTCCCGAGTCTGGGCGTCTTCCTCCTGATCTTAAACACCTCAATTCTCGTGAATTCGTGGTTAATCCTTGCCGTGTTTTTTACCAAGCTAAAGGTGTGCATCTTTAGTTCAGCTGAACTAACCGTTGAACTAAAAACGTCTCAAGACGCTCTTGAAGTACTCGACCGTGATCAGTTTACCTTAATGAACGACCCCACGGCTATACGGCTGAGACGGGAAAAATTATCGTTATAAAACAAGGCAAAGTGACGTTTTCTGTTGAGGCCCAGAGGCTCATCAGCCCGTTATTAACTATCACGAACACCACCGCTGAAAATGTGTTGCTCACTTAATGAGACGGAGCGGAACAATACGAAAAGCGATTGCTTAAAGTGATAGAAGGCTTAACTTGGCGACACAAACGGTAAGTATTTTAGTTCTTCCCCAAGTTTGGATTTTAAAAAACTCAATTATACCGTTAATGAGATGAAATATAATGTGGTGCGGTCTTACGCAAAAAGCATTCAAGCGCTAGAGTAGAATGCCCCGATGGACGGACATTATGCAAATTTTCGACAACAAGATGGTGCGAGAAAAATGACAGTGTTGGTAGACAATATGACCGTTATTGCAAGGATTTAGCAAAGCTAACCGTCCCCGAATTAACTGCGCTCACCAAGGAGCATGGGGAGTTCTATTCATACTTCCCAACGCTTCATTTCTTTTGGACGTCGAGTAAAATTGCGCCAGAAATCACCACGCAATCCGCCGGCGCTTCAGAGTTTCTGTCTATCACTTGGTTCTCAAGAATTTCAAACATCCATAAGAGCCATTCTTCTCTGGCCATCTGTGTACGGAACATTCAAGTTCCGTCGGCAACGCTATCGAAAGGCCGAGGGCTGGCTCGGCTTTTCAATGTCTTTATTAACGATGTTTACTGGGGCTCCAAGGTTTCGCCAGAGCGATGAAAACGCTGGAAATTTACTTCTTTCTAGGGCCACTCTGTATGAGCCTCAGCGATCCGAGGGATTTGGTTTCCATGAATTGACCCATTGCCGCCCAATGGGCAATGGTTTGGGACGGGGTCAGTCCAGAGCTTTTGGCGGCTCTGAGTGCTTGTTTGAACAACACTTGATCGATATAGACACTCACTTTCATCACTAATCCTTCTTGTTCATGCTTACTTTATTTAAATTTACTCGGAACCCAAGATTTTGCCGCTAGAGTTTATTTTAAAACCGTCCTAATAGGGCTCGATCGGCAAATAACCACGCCCCTCAGCGCTCGGGTTGCTCGTCCTTGACCGTGATTTGAATCTTTTGGGTGGGTAATTTTAAAATTAATAAGGCTAGACGCCGTCAAAAACGGGCAGCGCTTCGAACAGGACTAGTACGTTGATAACGATGATGCTCACACCGTAGATAAACACACCAACCAACACCAACTCTCCTCCAGGCACTTGGTAAGCCTTCGATTTTTTCTGATCTTCTTCACTCTCTTCAAGGTTGTTAAACGCTGGTCTTTGTAGTCTCGATTTCCTTACTAACAATGCCGGTACGATACATGCCCAAATCGCAGCGGCAGACGCTGCATAACCAATTGCGCTAAGAAAACCAAAAGGAAAAAGAAGAGAAAAAATAAGAGGCGGAATAAATGTAACCGCCCAGGTCTTGGTTCTTCCTTTGGAGGTAGCATCAAATTGAAAAAGATCGGCCAAAAAATCAAACACACCCAACCCTACCCCAATAAAACTCGACAAAATGGCCGCCGCTGAAAAAGCACTAATGACATTTGATAGGGTTTCTTCAGCCAACACTGCTTTTAAGCTGATGAGTAAGATGTCTATATTTCCACCTTCTGCAATTATAGGGCCGAAGCTAATTCTTGGTAAATTACCATAGATACTTAACAGCCAAATGGTGTAGATAAAGAACGCCATGAGCGTTCCGCCTACAATCGCCCTTTGTGCGAGCCTTTCATCAAGGTAGTAGTCTCGCAGAGTGGAGACGCTGTGCTGGTATCCAAATGAAGTTAAAGCAATAGGGAAAAACCCCCATACGTATTGCGCATACTCAAACTTTAAGTGAGCAGTATCCAACAAAGTAACAAGATTAACATTAAACCAAAGGCCAGCAGTCCCAAAAATAAAGCTGATAATCATAAACAGCATCAACACCATGGAAATGCGGTCAACTGTTTTTGTTGAATGCCAAACTAGTCCAGAAAAGATAAGCACAAAAAGGATAGAAGCTAGTTTAGGGGAAAGGCCAAAGTACTCCTTAATGATCAGTCCAGATGAAGTGATGTAAGCGTACAGTAAAATCCCTCCCACAAAGTAGATCATTAAGTTATTAAAAAAATTAACCTCTTTTCCTAACAAATCTTTTGTGATGGAAGAAAAAGACGACCTGTATGGATAATCTTTTAAAACTTCGAGTAACAGACAACCACTGGTTGTCATAATGAGCATAGTGAAGAGCAAAGCCATTAAAGCCCCGATGGTCCAGACCCCAGCCCCTGCAGCGGGAAGTCCAAGCATACCAGCGCCGACGCAAATGCACGCGACAATACAGGCTCCTCCAATCATTGAAGGCGGGGTTGTGCTCCTTACCTGTTTCATACTAGACATAAATAAATACCTTTCTTTCGTTAGTTCAATTGCTCTTTTAGACTGCTCCCCTTACAAGCTAGGAGGCACAAAAAAGCGCTAGAACCTAGAATCTAGAACTTAATTTTAGGAGTGACATATTAATTAAATTCTAAATTAGCCTAATATTTCTACCTAGTTAACCTAACTAAAAAATATTGTTTCGATGTTGAGTGCAGAAGGTGTCAAAATCGGGGGGGATTTAAGGTTCGTCAGAGAATGCGTGAAGCTGGTTAATGAGTAATCAGCCAGGTTCGCATCGATATAAACATGCAAAATTGGAGAGGCTAGACGCGATGATCTTACTTAGATTGGGTCTGGTTCGAAGTAGACCTACTTAAGCCGACGCGTTGTGGAATGGTCTTTATCAGATAAGCCTGATGCCACAATTTCAGGCAAGGAAAGATATGAGCTATTACTTGATGAGTTACTACAATCGGCCTCGGCCTCAGCACGCAACTCATGGGCTGTCGCCAGTAAATGCCGAAAATAGGCTTAAATCAGTGTCCGAAATGTTGACCACTTACACTTAACAGAATAACGTCTATCTTTTGGGGGGTCAGCGTGGTTTTTGTCTACGAGAGTTCGAGAGAGTTTGTGTTGAAAATCAGCGCGAGCGTTAGCGACTTTTTCATCGCATTTAGCTAATAGCAATCTAGCTTTACGAGATAACTACTTCTGCTTACGTCTGAGGTTCTTCTCAGCACGCTTTATAAATCTGGGGTTAGCTGTCTTTCTGCCGTTCGATTCAATAGTAAAGTGAGACAGACCAAGATCAATACCTGTCACCTTACTCACTGTATGAAGCAAACTAGGCGCTTCCACTCCATCATCAACAAGGATAGATGCGTAGAACTTACCTGTTTTACTCAACCTGACAGTAATACTTTTAACTTTACCTACAATTTCACGGTGAATGTTCGCCTCTACAGGTTTCATTTTCGGAAGCTTGCGGTACATATGCGACTTTAAATGTAGAGCTTTGTGGTTCGCAAAACGCACAACGCCAAACTGAGCTATTAAAAACTCAGATTGCTCTTACGTTGGGTAAATGCGTGCCTTAGTTGCTCTTAACACTCAAAATCCTTAACTGTATTCATGAACAGTCTTATATCAACTGCTTCGGGCTGTCTATCTTAAAGTGCTATCGCACTTTCGCCTTATCTCCCCGCCCTCAGAGCTGGCGAGGGTTTACGGCGTGATTGCTAAAAAATCAATTACTCCCAGGACTGTGAAAATTCTTGATCTTTAAAGGCAGCAGCGAGGCCTGTGACTTGCTGTAATCGTAGAACTTCATCTTTATCCATTCCCAATTCGTAACAAATTTTATGATTTGCCCATCCCATCTCTTTGAGTTGAATAATCAGATCTGCAATCAGTTCAACTTGGTGTGAGCCACGCGCCAGGTTATGGCGAACAGAAGTCGATATGCAATTTTCTTCAGGCAAATTAAGGACCACCGCGGGGATGTACCCCGTTAGGGTTTGCAGCTCTGGGTGGTTCAATAATAATTGATAACGATGAAACCCATCGATGACAACGTATTTTTTGACCGAAGTATTCAAACGATTAACCAAAATAGGCATAGTTAAACCATTTTTCTCCATCGACGTTTTTAGGAGTTTGCTTTCTGGAGGCGCCATTTTATTTGGGTTGTATTGATTAGCTTCTATTTCATCAAGTGGGATCATTTCAACATGACAAGCTGGCGGTAAATCAGGAATAAGCTCGATGAGTACTTTGGCTGCTTTATTGTAAATTGCGACCTTATCAATGACTTGTTTGTCCGTGTTATTGATAGATTTCAACGGCTTCTTGGTGCGATGCTGATAAGCTAGAGTAGGTTCACTTTCCATTCGTATCACTCTTCTTCTCCATAGAGGGCATGGTATTGTTTTGCTAAGGACTTGTTGTACCCAAAAGAGAGTCCTCGGCACCAATAGTCATTTTTAATCAGTACTTTACAAATTCTTCTCCAACTAGGAACTTGCTTCCTAGATTCCAATTTACTCTCTGCGTAATCAGGGATGCAGGTCACTCCTTTTTGAGGACCGTTTTTACGCCACCACTGTAAGAACTTAAAAATTCGGTCTCGGTAATGTTTTTCTACATGTGGCGGCATGGTTTTCAGAAGGTATTTACTGTATTGCCGGTAGCTAAGCCCCGGTGGTAATTCAAAGCGATAATAACCAAGGATACGCCCCTGACTTTTTGAGTATCGAGCACCAAAGTTACATCCTTCTACTCTGGCAACTAATTTTTGCCAGGTATCAGGTTCTAATATTTGATATAGCCACAGCCCTTTTCTTTGCTCATCGCCAAAAGGTTGGCAAAGCCGCTGCTGTGAAAGAGGGACGCCGGCCTTATGCATTAAGTCGTAAATACGGTTGTAATCCCAACTAAAGCGGTAATTCGCAACCCAAATATCTTTAGTTTTCCAATCGTATAAGGGATAAGCCATATACACATCTGGCTGCATTTTAGTCGTCCAATATTTATCTGAAAATTTTTTTTTGGACCTATTTTTAATGGTATTGAAGCGATGTAAAGATTCATCAGCACGTATACCGATTAACACAGCGATTGGCTCACCCCTTTCCTTTTGGTACCAATGAGCAAACTTAAAAACAAAGTCTTCAAACTCCATCCCGTTTTGGAAAAAAGGGAATACATCCGGGTTTGAAATCACGCCTTTATGCGGTGGTCGGTCCCTGACCCATTGCGCTTCTTTAGCAGGATCCCAACAAAGCCATTTAGGCTGAAACTGTGAGATTGAATTCCTTAAGCTGAGCGGTAAACAAACCCAATAGGGGTTAATTTCTCCGTCCAGTACCATGCGCTCAATGAAGGCATGAGTTTCATGATACTGAGCTTCAAAGTCCACGATGAGTACATCGACAGGTAATCGACCACGCTTTTTCGCTTCTTGAATAGTCAGATTTAAAAGGACGCCAGAGTCTTTCCCTCCAGAGAAGGAAACATAGAAATGGTTAAAGTTGTCGAAAAGATAGCAAATTCTTTGTCGAGCGCCTTCAAGCACATTGTATTTTTGCTGAATTTTATCTCGAGAGAAATCGCCTTCTCTTCTTTTTTTATTGGCAATCATGATTTCCACAATGTCATTAACTACTCAAATAAAAATAAATAACTTTTGCATTTTTTATAAATTAATTATTAATAATTAATTTATTTATAAGGGCAATATTGAAGAAAAGCTCTTCCGAATTTCAAGCTCGGGAGAGCTTTGAGAGACTAGAAACTAAAGTGAAGATTACCTCTTAAACCAATAATCCAACTGTCATCAGCTTCTGAGTTCTTCGGTAAAGAATAAAGATATTGAACATTAGGAGTTAACGAGAGCGCACCCCAGTTCATTCGGTAATAGATTTCAGAGTTGTAAGAGTCATCAGCTACATTAGCAGAGTTGGGCTTAGCCCAACCCAAGGCGATGCCTAGCATGCCAGGTCCTGCCTCATACCCAGTACCAAACACGACCGAAGATTTGTATAAAGCCTCAGGTCCTTGCGCGACACCGGCTCTGAAAAATGGTATCCATGAGCCGGTTTTATATATGGACGACCAATTTGCGCCATAGTTTTCGCTAGCTTTCTCTTTTCCATCACTGTGCCAAACTGTTAGGTGTGAATTCTTCAAATAAAAATCGTCTTTCGACTCCACCCAACCTATTTCTAGGGACTTAAAATATTGATTATCATTGATGAACTGTTCAACACCATCGAAAGGCTTAGTCGAATCAGCTTTTGCATCAGAGAAACTTGCATAAAAATAATAGTTTTCCGACATCATATGGCGTAGAACGCCGCCGAATGTTGATTCATCTGGGATTGGGATAGAACCGGAACCGGTACTAAACTGTAAGTTAGAAAAACCATAGTAAGGGTTACCCAACTGATAAGTATCAACATAATCAGTTGCATCTAAAAAACCAACCATCATATCAGTAGATTGTTTATTAAAGGTTTGTGTCCAATAAAGATTCGTTAACCTTAAACCTATATCACTAAAAGCTGGTTGGATTACACCAAACCCTCCGACATTCTCCATGACAAATTCAGAGGGCGTACTCTCTGTATAACCGTGCTTATGATCAACCCTCAGCTGCAAAGCTCCGGTATCACTCTCTTTTTGGTAAGCTCGCCAATTCAATGTAATCCGTGCAATACCAGCTGCCGCACTGCTGTCTTTGTTCGGCAAGCTCTCACTGGACGTTAAACCAAAAACATAATAATCCACAGCTCCCTTTAAATCCTGGTCTTCAGCCGCATGAATCAACGTTGGCGTAACAAACACAACCGATCCCACAAGCGTTAGCCAAAAACGCTTAGTCTTTTTCGTAAATGCTACATTCTCAATCATATCAATAACTTCCTTTTTTTTTCATCGAAGTTGTACGACTCAGCTCAACTTTCATTGTTAGTCAGGAGTTATTAAGAGGGATTTGAAAAATGAATACTCGTAATTAATAGGTAATTTAAGCGCTCTCCTTTATCAACCTGTCACAATCATTTATTTAAAATCGAAAACACCTCAATTTTTTATACCAACATCAAAAATTGAGGTATATACTATTTCTTATCCCTACCCGGAGGAAGAAATGGATAATCAAAACACTACAAACACATTTCAAGCGCTTAAAATCGGTGCAGACGCTTACATTCAGCGTCGTAATCAACGTTTACTGGCCAATCATCGCAAAGAGCTGCGTAACTTTACCCGAGCAGAAGCCTCGGCCTACCTTGGCATTGATGCAAAAACGCTTGATCGGTATGTTACCGCCGCTGCGATAGATCCCCGTCGTCATGAAGACTCACAATGGTCGATCGATATCGCGGAAATGTACAAGGTACGTAACTTACTACCAGATAATCTACGTAAAGACGCTAAGTTCATACGCAGTGAGCAGCAAAAGGCGCAAGTGATGGTTATCCAGAACCAAAAAGGCGGTGTTGGTAAAACCGTTTCTGCCGCGACTATCGCATCAGGTTTAGCGACCGAGTTTCATCAAGAGTATCGTGTTGGTCTAATCGATATGGATGGCCAAGCCACGCTATCGATGTACTACGCGCCCGAAGCCGAGCAAGAAGGTAACTTGTCTGTTGGTGACTTGATGATGAAAACGTTCGACCTCGATGAAGGCGAAACCGTTGATCAAGTCATCTCTGAAGCCTTTCTTGAAACTACCATTCCAAACCTGCGCATTTTGCCTGCCGCGCAAAGTGACCGAGCGATGGAAGGCTGGTTTCATGAGCAAGTATTCAGTCAAACCTTAAATTCACCTTATTCACTACTTAAAGACATCATCGATAGTGTAAAAGATGAGTTTGATATCATTATTATCGACACCCCTCCTTCACTAGGTTATGCAACCTTCAATGCGTATTTTGCCGCAACGAATGTGGTCTTCCCACTGTCGATTACCGAAAACGACATTGATGCTACCTGCTCTTACTTCAGCTACATTCCTCAGGTGTGGGCCCTGTTAGAGAACGCCAACCATGAAGGCTACGACTTCATGAAGATCTTACTGACTAACCATCGTGATAGCTCAACCACTACCGAATTAATGAACAACCTGTACGACAACTTCTCTCCTTACTTGTACTCAAAAGAGTTTAAGCATAGTGAGGCCGTTCGTCAGTCGTCTTCCCTACTCTCGACGGTGTTTGATATGTCGAAAAGTGAATACCCGAAAAGCAAAGCAACTTTCCAAAGCGCGCAACAAAACAGCTATGAAGTTACAAGTCAGATCTTGCGCGATATTCTGAACGTTTGGCGTGAACAGGAGAACAAATAATGGCGAAGAAACGTGGCGGGAGCCCTTTAGGCAATGCTCCTGGTTCAGCTCAAGCGCAGCAATCAGCGGCCAAAGCAAATTTAGACACTCTAACAAGTCAACTCAGCACCGAGCTAGAGAAAAGCGGGCAAAACGCTGAAGACTACCTTAGAACTAAGTTTGGATTAGAGTCTGTTGGCCAGAAAATGGTTTGGCAATTAGCTTCTGGTTCAACTGCCACTTTCAATGAAGTTACACTGTCACACGAACAAGTTAAGCAGAACTCATTTGTGACCTTTGATGTTAATGGTCGTGACCAGTCTCTGTTAACCAAAGAATCATTGGAAGATTTGAACTCGTTAGAGTTTCAGCAGTTCTATCCAGCCGTTGGCCGAGAAATTAATGGTCGCATTGATATTCTTGATGGCTCTCGCCGTCGTGCTTGGTTTTTATTTCAAGAAGGTCGTGTAAAAACATTCCGAATTCTAGTCACTCAAAACGAGCTTTCTACCACCGATGCCAAAGCGCTGGCTAAGCAGCTGCAAACCGCCAAAGAGCACAACCAGCGTGAAATTGGTTTGCAATGTCAAACTCTGATGAAGAACGGTGAGCTAACTCAAGAAGATGCGGCAAAAATCTTAAATATTAGCCGTCAAGCGGTAGGTCGAGCGCTGAAAGCAGCCAGTATTGACAGTAAGCTGATTGCCCTATTCCCTGTCGTTAACGACTTGTCTCATGCTGATTACTCCCTCTTGGCTAAGGTGATGAAAGCGTTCGCCGATGACAAGAAAGCCTTGAGCAGCTTCATTAAAAAAATAGCCGATAATGCTGTCAACGCTCAGGCTGAGCAGAGCCAAGAAGACGCTAAAGACGCTCTGATTGCTTACATTAAAGTTGAGTTAAAGATCGTTGAAGCCAAGCAAGAATTAGACAAAGCTGTCATTACTCCTCTAGCAGAGTTCGACAGTAAAGGTATGTTTGCTCGTAAGCGTGTTAAAGGTCGAAACTTTTCGTATGAATTTGGTCGCTTATCAAAGGATGTCCAAGCTGAACTCGATAAAGCTATCCAATCAGTGTTAGGTAAACACCACCAATCAACTTTATAAAAAGATAAAGGCTCTCAGATTAGGGCCTTTATCTTTCACCTAACCCGTCCTAAATAAGGTTGACACATATCCAACATGAAATTAGAGAGTTACAAATACAATTATGACTGTTATCAGAACGCACTTACGGAAAGGATAATGGAAGACTAAAGATAGAATACTCACTGATGATGCAAAGAAAATGGTCTCCAAATCAGTAAAAACTAAGCCCTACAATGAGTTTGGCCTCGTCAAACTCTAAAACACCCCTCCCCCCCCGATGAAGCACATCCATCATTTTAATTAACCACTTGTTTGTCACCTCCCTCTATGCCAAATCGAAAAAATAGGATGACTACAAGCGACTAAACCATCAAGAACAGGTTGGCTTGGGAAACTTCCTTCCTTATTCTATTTGACCTAGGGTAACTTCATCCTTATAACCCAAAAATTGGCTAAGTGCAGAGTGTTTGGTTCTAGGTGAACCTAACAATCGAATTATTATCTTAGCCAAATATAAAGACCATTAATTTATTATTAATAAATAATGATAAGGCTTAATTCTTCTCACGTCCAAAAGGCTCTCTCCTGTAGTGGCATCCTGATCCCGGACCTCATAAATGAGGGGTTCAATGGCAAAACGACAAAGACGTACATTTTCTACTGAATTCAAAAATATATGCTGCAAGCTTGGTTCTTGACCAAGGGGACTCCATCCCTGAAGCAGCTAGCTCTATGGAATACGTGAAACAGCTTTACGACACTGGGTCGAATAACTCAAAATTGAGCAAGGTGGGGTTACTCCAACGACCAAAGCCCTCACGTCTGAGTAAAAGAAAATCCAAGAGTTAGAAGCCCATATTAACCGATTAGAACGAGAAAAATCCGTACTCCAAATAGTGTTTGGTGCGGCGATATTACTTATCTTAGGTCTGGTTCGAAGTGGGCCTACTTAGCAGTAGTGCTTGACCTATTTAGTCGACGCGTTGTGGGCTGGCCTTTATCAGATAAGTCCAATGCTGAATTAGCATCTAAAGCTTTAGGGCTGGCTTAGAAGAAACGGGGGCGGCGAAGAACATGATGTTCTATTAATATCAAGGATGCCAGGACAACTCAAAGCATGAGCCTTCGTGGTAATTGTTGGGAAAACACTCCCATAGAAGGTTATTTAGAAGCTTGAAAGCCGAGTGGGTACCAGAAACAAGCTACCTGGAACAAGCTCAGGACAAGAAAGACAACGGCTATTACCTGATGAGTCCTTACAATCGGCAACGCCCTCAAGAAAATGATGGGTTGTCACCAGTTAATGGCCCTTCAGCCAGTGTCCGGTACTTTTGACCACTACACCCCCTAGAACAATCAATATTCCGCCGACCATCAAAGACCATAAGCTAACCTATTTTATTTTTTAGTGACCCAAGTTCAAGCTAGACGCCCCCAAAACGCAATGAAATCTGTACTACTAAACATTAGATTAGTAAGTACACCAAAAAACGAATAGCTGCAGCTCGATTAAGAGTTCCGATTCTTTCGTAACGAATTGAGGAATAAAAGCAAAATAACAGGCTCAAGGGATCTCGTAGACAGAGAAGAAGCAACTATATAAAACAGGAAGAATGAGAGTATTAGTCAAAAATTTATTGTTGTTTAACCCTCCAAAACCCCAGTTTTAAAAAACTAAAATATCACTATAAATAGATGATTTTTTTGATAATTTATTTATAAATTATCAAAAAAATCCTATGAGGAATGGCCTAAATTTTAGCCATTGCCAAATGGGTAATCTAAAATTATTAATAATCATTTTTTATTAAAATTCATTCATCTACACAGATAAATTAGAGATGTGTATATGAATAAATTTTCAAAAGGACTACTAATATGGAAACACTGATCTGCCGCTCTTTTCAATCATTTATAGATTTCTGCGATAACGATATTGTTAAAGGAAAAAATATCCACTGCACTTTTAAGGCCTGTAAGGAGAAGGACTGGCGTTGGATGCAGTTTTACCTAAACGACAAAGGAGGAAAAGAGCTGACCTTTAGCTTCATATGAAACAAAACGCCTTAACTAATATTTCGTTTAACTTCAAATTTATTCAAAATTTTGTAAATAGTATTCAAAAAATGAGCCATTATATAAAGCACTAGAAAAACTAACTGTCTTAACCATCGCTCTCTAGAAATATGGAGAAACACTATGTTAAAAGCGCATCTCGAAAACCTACAATTACCTATAGGTAATTGTATATTACACAGGGATGAATCAGGGGCTCAATTGATGCTTAGCAATCAAAAGTCATTTTCAATTACCCTACCTGAAAGCTGTATCCTTGAAACTCTGATTAAGAAAGAACAACTCATTTCAACCAAAGAAGAGTTAATTATTGCCGCTTGGGGGAGCCCAGATATCATCGGGCCTAACTCTTTACCAGTCGCGATAACTAACCTAAGAAAAGTTCTAGACCTTGATAGCATCAAAATCGTCAACATCCCAAGAAAAGGTTACAAGATTCATATTCCTGAATTTGAAACCTCACTAGACCCGCCGAGAGATATAAAGTTACCACGTCACTCTAATTTTTCGTGTCCTCTCAAAAAAGCAACCAATCATCTAAAATTATACCAATGGACTTTCATCGGCTTATCTTCAACAACCCTCGCGGTCCTACTAATCAGTTATTTCTATTTTCGATACGAACTTGAAGTTGTTAACGTGAACCTTAATAATCAATCAAGCCAAATCTGTTTAACAAAAAAGGATGAACTGAAATTAATCCTCGCCTCTTCCCAAGTTCAGGCAAGCAAAAAACCTTCAATAAACCCCTAACACCTCGTCAATTTAGTTATTAATAACTAAATCCCCCCTTATTCACAGCAAAGGGGGGTACAACTTAGAGTGCAGGTTCTAACGTAGCGTTAAAATGTCTCAATACTTTAGGTTCATAAGTAAACTTCAAACCTGAAATAGATGAGGCGCGTTTTTTCACTTCTTTAAAAGCAGCAATAATGTAATCAAGGTGAGCTTGCGTATAGGTTGCTCTGGGAATGGCTAAACGCAACAGTTCCGCTGGACAAGGCAGTTGTTCACCAGTTTCAAGGTCACACCCTTGCAATAAGGACCCTATTTCAGCCCCACGAATACCCGCCACTTTATAAAGCTCACAAGATAAAGCATGCCCAGGGAATTGTTCCGGCGGAATATGAGGTAAGAGCACACCTGCGTCAATAAATGCAGCATGACCGCCAGCTTGCTGGCAACGAACCCCTAACGCTTCAAGACCATTTACTAAATATTCAACTTGCTGAAGACGGGAAGCTAACCAATCTTCTTCCATCCCATCATAGAGTCCGACAGCTAGGCGCTCCATAGCACCGCCTTCAAGCCCGCCATAGGTTGGAAAGCCTTCCAATAGCACGCATAATGTTTTGCATTCTAATTGAACATCTAACAAGCTTTCATCTTTGAAAGCAAGCAATCCCCCAATAGGAACCATCGCATCTTTTTTCGCTGACATAGCAAAGATATCGGCATATTTAAAAGCTTCGCTAGTTATCTCTTGAATGCTCCATTCAGCATATCCCTCTTCGCGTTGCTTTACAAAATAGGCGTTCTCTGCAAACCGTGCACAGTCCATAACTACGGGAATATCATAAAACTGCGCTAACTCATAAACAGCCTTCAAATTGGCAAGAGAAACTGGCTGACCACCTGCAGAATTGCAAGTAATCGTACTCACAATATAGGGCACATTTTTAGCCCCGATCTCTTCAATGCCAGACGCGAGCGCTTTCAAGTCAAAATTGCCTTTAAAATCTCTCTTAACTTCAGTATTAAAGGCATCACGAGAAGGCACATTCATCACACGACAGTTATTTTTTTGAGTGTGCCCTTGAGTGGTATCAAAAAAGTAATTTGAAAATGCGGCCATCTTTTCTCGTTCTAGCCCCTTATCTCGTTCACGCTTATTGATCAAGGCAGGTACATACAACTGTTCAGCGCCACGTCCTTGGTGTGTAGGGATAGTAAACTGATAGCCAAATATATCTTTTACCGTTTGGCTAAGCGTCCGATAGCTTCGACTGCCGCTGTACGCTTCATCACCTCTCAACATTGCGGATTGCATGGCCTGCGTTACTGCCCCGGTGCCACTATCGGTCAGTAAATCGATAAACACTTTATCGCTATCTAACAAAAAAGGATTGTACCCCGCTTTCATTAACGCCAGCTCTCGCTCTTGTTCTGTTGTTCTTTTAACTGGTTCAATAACCCGGATTCGATACGGCTCCGGCAAATAGTGTGAATCCATAGGCTGTTCTTGATTGTTGCTAATTGCTGACATAGGGTTCTCTCCAAACATTTTCCAACGATTAAGGGTAAGTTGGTTAGAAATAACTAAAGAAGCCCATTATTCGGACACCCAAACCTCTCCTTCCCAACTTAAATAAAGATTAATCAAATAAATAAAATTTGGTATTAATTTCAGCGTAAATTAAATATTAATAAACATATTAACAACACCTAAAAGCCCTCTAAAAAAGCATCATAGCCATGAGAAAACCTGACCAAATGACATCACCGTTTTTTTAATTAATAAAGATAATTAAATAAACAATGGACTTAGAAAGTAGCACTATAAAAGTAGTGGTATGAGAATGAAAAATATACCTAGAGCATATAAATTAGAAGGAAAATGGAAATATGGAGAGCCCATTATGATACTAGGGAACACATTGGTTGCTGGAGCGGGGCCGGTCGGCATTCAAACTAGCCAAATTATGGCTCCTCTTAGTCAAAAAATAGCCCTCATCGGCAAAAGCTCCCCTCAGTGGGAAAATAGGCAAAGATTAATCAAACAACACGGATACGTTGTTTGTTGTGAGGTGAATGAACCACAATTAGCGACACTAGTCGGATTAGTTAAGTTTAATGAACTTTATACAGAGCTATCTCCCCTTCCCTCCTCTTGGGATACGTTAGTTTTAGCCACTCCAGCTCACGCCTATTGTGATGTGTTGTCTTCCTTTTCTGAAATTTTATTAAAGAACTTAAAACAAATCATTCTTATGTCCTCAATGCTCGGTGGGTGTCTTATTTTAGAAGGAATGTTAAAAAAGAAAGGAGCCTCTCCAAATATAATGCTCTTCTCTAGCTACTTTGCGACGTCTTATTTTACTTCTAACCCGACGGACAAAAATAGGGTCCTCACGGTCAGAACCAAAACAGTAAAAAAACGAGTTTATATTTACCAGTCTAAATCCAATGATGGTTTATTGAGCGCCTTGCGAAACGCTTTAGAAAAAATTGATGTTCAAGTCATCCCTTTAGATAACTCGTTCAGTGTGGAAGGCAGAAACATTGCTACTTATGTACACCCTGCTTTTATTATCAATACGTTTTCATTAGATCACATTTTGTCTAAGGAAGACGAAGTTAAGTACATGTATAAACTGTACCCAGAAGGGCCAATCACCATGAGTTCGATTAGGGATTTACTACTGCACTGGAAATCAGTTTCTCGCCTACTTGAACATTACTCAGCTCAACCGATTAATCTACTGCAGTTGCTAAATGATGAACATCACCGAGTACATGAAAAGACTATCCCCAAGGACAAAATAGTCTCTTTCAACGAGCTTGATGAGATAGAGCAGGAATATCTACTCTACATACGATATAGCACAATCCTGATAGACCCAGACCCGTTTTCAAAAGGTAAAACCTTTGAGGTTTCAGCCAAACCTTATATCAAAGGAAAAGTTAGAAAAGGAAGACTACTACTCCCCAGAACTCCTCTAGAAGACCTACAGACCCTTTATTGGCTTAACCACTTAGTTCAAAGCTCAAGCCTAATCTCTTCTGTCACATTTCCCTCAATAGAAGTGTTTGAAAATTGGATAAAAGAAAGAAACCTACCAAATACGCTAATCCAGGCTTTAAAACAACGCGCAAAAGAATATTACGAATATGCAACCCCATCTATTAGCCCCTAGTAATTACTAGGGGACACACATATCTTTTAATTCGCATTTTAGCGTTTTGCTTCAAAAAGATAACAGGAAAAAGGAGATTAAGGTGTTAATAAGAAAAGCGACGCTCAACGACATATCCTCTATCAATGCTCTGTGTCACGAGCAACTAACAGGCAGCCACAGTAAAATTAGCCATTACAAGAGAGAGCAGAACGAATACAGCTTAAGTGATTACAATTTCAGTAAAATCAGAATCATTGATCTAGTTTTTACGGAATCAATGATGAAGGAGAAGCTAAACAATAAAAATATCTATTTTTTTGTCGCTGAAACAAAAAAGAATAAACAAGTCATAGGTTACCTAATGGTTAGTGTCCATCCTCCTAAAAAAAGGCCGGCTCTCCAACAACGTCTCCCATCTTTCTACGCTTACATCGAACGATTTTATGTGTCGTATAAATACCATGAACAAGGTATTGAGCTTGCCCTACTCAACAGCTTTGATTATTGGAAAAAATACAAATCAGCACACTAATCATTATCTTTCAAAAAACCATGAAATTTGTCAATGCTCAGCCTGAGCATTGACAAATTTTCCCACAATCAAATCAATCTAAAACTGTTTTTCTATAAAAGCCCATCAAACCTTCTTGATACCCAATCAAAAAGAAAAGGGCGAAACTAATATTGCCAGTGAGTTGCGAAAAGACAACACACACCACTCCGACCCAAGCTAAAATAACGTATTCAATCGGTCACCAGTTATAAATTGCCCCAAGCCCCCTGGTTATCCCAAGCCAAAGTAAAGGCGAGACAGCGAGTAACCAAGGAGTTTGGACCTCGATTTTTATATGTCGGTTGCACCAGAAAAAAATAGCAACATGAAGCGTCGATACCACAGCGTAAATCACACCGGTAATTAAGGTGTGACTGAGACACTACATTGTGCTTGGATACTGGTAGGAGGGCAGGGTAGGAGAGTATTAGAAGAGAACAGTTCATCTGCTTGGCATATGTGGCTTCAAACATCGAAATTAAAGCTAAGCGGTGTTCTGCTATTCGCTAGACAGATCTACGAGAGAAAGCCCTAATGCCTCACCTATGACATCTGAACAACTAGAAATTCGTGAATTTTAAAAGAAGGTATCTCGTCTTAAATAGGTTGACGATTTTTAGCAAGCCTGTAACGGAATTTTTTGTTTTTTCATACATATTATTTGGCCTGTTCATCTTACGAATGAAGGCGTCCGTTGACAATGACAACTAATGAACGCCCTCATCAGATTGAACATAAGTCATGTAGCTCACCAAAAACTCCTCTACCTTTGAAGAAAACATTTATTTTACCAAGTTCGGATGCTTTTTCATTCAATGCCTTTTTCATTGTTTTGGTGTAACTCCATTTTGGCTTAACCAGCAACCGCTCTTCTTGAAGGTAGTTAAACTAAACATCGCGGCCCAGGTTTATTCCTTTAGCTATCAATTGAGGTTTTAGTAAGAGAAGTGAAGCTTGTGAGTTCCTAGTCGAGACATGAAGCGCCTTAGTGCAAGCTCACCTTGACAATTTTTCTCTCTGATATACACATTAAAGATAAATATCGCGTAACGAACAAGCCCTAATTACGCTTACTTTCTTTTCGAAGGCTTCTTGCCGCCCTCGGTGATTTCGGCATCGTGCTCTTCCTTGAACTGACTAAATAATCCATTTCTCCTTTTTCAATGGTATCCACAACCTGTATTTAAAGCCTAGTATGTAATCTCGCTGAGTGCACTTAACGTAGTGTTTATTTGGGATGGTCATAATTAGTCCTCAATGTATAAACACATTTCAAGACGGGGAAAATATTAAAAAAACCACGACTCTGCTGATGGTTTAACAGTCGGACAAGAGATAAAGTTTATCGATGGCTTACAAGCTCGTCGGAAACCTAAAAATATCATGGACCGCAGCGGCCAAGGCTGTCACTAAATAAGTGGAAAGTATCATCAATTACTGCGGTGCTTCCAGATAAAAAACTTATCTCGACGAAAAAATTGCAGGGAGTAGGTGACAATCGAACGTTTTTTAGAAGCTTAAATACTAAGTAGATTCCCGCAATAAATTATCGCAGCTTTGCAGAGACTCAAAAAATCATCCAATACATAATTAGATATTCCAGCCAACTTAGGCCATATCAGTATAATGATGTTCTGACACCCATTGGCTCAGAACGATTGATTGTCTTGAAAACCGTGACCAATTTTATTGGACCACTATACTCTTGCCTCTAAAGAAAGATAAAGCCCCATTAAGCGATAAACGTAATTTCCCATCTAAGGGTTGATAAAGATTGCTACAAAGTTAGCGTGGTTGCATGACATTGGTATTCCTACAACGTTCGCGAGCTTGTTCGGTTGTGGAGTGGAACAGCACCTACCGACAATTTCAATTTAATACTCAGTAATTTCAGAGCAAGCTTCAGGAACACATTCGTCAAAGTTGGATTTCATTCACGCAACAAAGTTTAAGTCGATTTTAAAGTTAATCTTCTCAGGGACGACAGTAGAAATAGCCTCTGAAGCCAATTTCTATCCAAGAGTGAGAGAAAGGGGCGGTAAATTATAATTATTGACTTAACCTTTGAAATTCGAGAGTTCGTAATATTTGATTTCTGGCGTTGGCACTTAAGGTTCTTCCCAAGGCAAATTAATCCCACTGTCATTAATATAATCAGCGCTCAACACACACAACTCATCACAACACGAATCAACCTTTGTCCAATCCTAAATCTATAGGCCTCATCATTTGCTTGAGGAGGCTATTGCCGATTGTAGTAGCTCATCAGGTAATAGCGACTGAGCTTGTGTCCACTCGATTTTCAAATTTATGAATAACTTCTCCATGGGAGCATTGACGATCCCATGTCAATACTTACATCATAACTGAAAAATCTTTCAATATAATGGAGGGAAATTTACAAACGATATAGCGTTTCAAAAATCTTTGTGTTTCTCTTATCGAAAGTCCCTCTGCTTCTCTTCGCTACATATAGTTTTGTCTTAGGATCACTTCTCATTCTATCAAAACTACTGTCATCGGTGTCAGGATGTCTTTCCTGATGAAGTTTGTAACGAACTCACTTCAAAGAGGTTAGGTAAATGCAGACTCTTTGTCTAACCTCTGTAGATTAGCACATGCTGTAACCAACAATATCGCAGCTACACATGATCCACACCAAAGTGTTCCATTAATGTTGAAGCTCTTTCTTTAGTTCGCATGAGAGAAACTTTTCGTAAGTAGATTTAAATGATAAATAGGTTTGACTGCATAAAAAGTCGAGGAGACATAGCAAGCTCGTTTAATTCAGTCAGGCGCAGTGACGAGTAATGCATGAAACTGATTTACAGCCTGGGATGATCTAAAAAACGAAAAGATCTTCACCATAAGAGCCCGTATTAATAGTAGCGATTAACCACCTAGTTTAGTACCTAAGATCATTAGACCACTACAAACCCAACCCGTTTATCAATTACATGCAATTGGTAAAAAATATAGCTAAACATTAAAAGTAAGACATAAAATCATTAGATAACTAACATTTACCCAACAACTAACATCAAAAATCTCTCGAGATTTGATGTTAGTTGTTGGGTTACCGACTGAGCCTAAGTGAAGTTGGTATATCTTGAAACTAGATCCTAAAGTTTCTAGTTTCTTAGAGTTCATCTAAATGTATCAACATCTACCGATTCAATATCAACATCTACCGATTCAATATCAACATCTACCGATTTTATATTGATATTAAACGATCATACATATAAACATTTACCGAAATAAGATTTTTTAGTATTAACATTAGCCGATCTAAAAGGAAGGTAAGATCATTAATTTAAGTTAACTTATGATAATTAACCTAAATTGGTTATAAAACGATCAAAACATTAGATAAATTATGAATTAAATACATAGTTTGATCATTGTGAAGTAACTAAACATTTACCGAAACAAGTAGTTATTTACCGATATTTATACATAATTTATGTGACGAGCTATAGATATTTACCGAAATAATATAGACATCTACCGAAGTTGATGAGGTAAGTAAGGTTATCTGTTAAAATGATACTATCTCATTCTTAGGTAATGATCATGACGTTATCATCCAACTCTAGCCTGACGGTTATTAATGAAGAAGACCGAAAAAATCGGTTTATCTCATCGATTCTGTTCTCTCGAGCAACTATTTTTCATCCTGCTTCTCGTTTGACTTCAACGATGCAGTCAAAATTGATTCAAATTGCTCAGAGTGGTGGTACAGATCCAAATCACCCATTAGAGAGTGTTAATATTAATAGCTATGGGAAAAGCTTCAGGGTTGATCTACATGTAGATTATCTCCTACAACCTCATCGCGATATCCTCGAGACTATGCTGGCCTATGCTCAAACTATTCAACTCGACGATGCTTCTTATGAAGCGGGATCTCGTTTAAATTGGTCCCAAGTATATCAAACCATTTCTGATGGTGATATTTCTGACACTCAACAAGATGGTTTCGACTCTTTTATTGACCGGGATGCAACCGTTTTATCGATGAGTATGTATGAGCTAGCAACCCGAATGGGAATGGCGACAACTCGTCCGAACTACGATCAAATTGAGCGTCGTATTACTCAATTGGCAACGGCTCATTTGGTGATTAATGAACTCGATGAAGAACAGAACGTTGTAGGCAAAAAGCCCTTAGAATTTGTGCAAGATTACCGTTTCTATTGTGATCGAAGTAAATTCAAAACCGGCCGTAAAAACAGTAAGAATCTAACTAACCATGTATTCTTAGTGCCAGACATGCGCTTGCTACAAGCGATACGCGACCATGGTTACTATTATCGATTAGAACAACACAAAATGACCAACTATAGTAAACCGTCAGTTCGCTCATTCTTAAAATACATTACCACGCACAAAGCAGAATTTTTACATAACAAAAAGTTTGAATGGGCGCTCGATAGTTACATTCAGTCTATTGCTTCTAAAGTCAGCCATAGCTTCCGTAGCGATCTAAGAAAAGATTTGTTGGCCAATGCCGTGCAAATTGAAAAAGATTTTAGTCTTCAATTTCGCGATGTTGGTAATGGTATACAGATCTTTTATATTGGGGAGGGTAAATCATGATTACTCAATCTCTTGATAGCTTGATGTCTTCACCTGCGAGCCAAAGCCTAGAGTTCAGTATAAAAGGCTTACTCAAAGGGCATGTAGGTATGTTGATTGCCGCACCGAATGTCGGTAAATCTCACCTTGCACTTTGTATTGCGATGGAACACGCTTCTTCAATGTCTTTACTAGGGATGAGCGCGGCCGACAAACCGGCTAAAACCTTGGTACTGAGTTCAGAAGACGGGGCTGGCGTGATTCAATCTCGAATGAAAGAAAAGCTGGTTAATTGCACTGCCACCATTAAGTCAGAGCTAAAAAAAAATCTACATTTTTTAACGGACATTGAACCGATAGTGCTCCCGCCCGACAGCTCTGCACAAGAAAAAGTAGAACATAAGCAGTATTTAGAACAACTCAAACAAATTTTCTCTGAATTCGATTTAGTGATAGTAGACACCGTGACTGAGTCAATAGGCCGTTGTGAGGAAGTCAAACACGATCGCTTAATCAAAAATGTCTTCCAAAGCCTTGCCAGTGAATCAGGCGCTAGTTTATTGCTTGTTCATCATGTGAATAAAGAGGAAATTCGTGGTAATCAAGAAATTACCATGGCATCTGGGGCTGGTTTAACGTCGATAATGCGATTAACAAAGTGCTTATTTACGTTAAAGAGAAACAAGGATTTCCTGTCGATTAAGTACCTTAAGAGTAATTATTTACCTGAAAATGAAAATCAAGAGTTTGCGGTTGAAGTAAGACAAAACCTTACGATTAATCCACAGGTATTCAGTTTGAAATCCAAGACGTCTAAGTCTGTTCGATCGGTGCAAAGTATTAAGCAAAATCCAAAAAAAATTACGCTGCCTGGAACTATCCCGGAACAAGAAGAAATTGAAGAGCGTAAAAACCTCAGAGACGTTTTGTAAGCTAGCTCTCACATTTTCAAAAAGCACCGAATTTCGGTGCTGTCTTTTTGTCTGACTCTGTTCGCACTTTCTTATATCCGTTCACTTTTTTGTCTACCTTAGATAATCTTATTTAAGGTGAAAACATGGTGAACTACGCATATTTAGGAGTCTCTTCAGACAACCAATATGTAGCAAACTAAAAGCACGGGCTCTATGACTCTACCAAAAAGGTTGGGATAGGTAATTTGGTGTTTGTAGAAGTCAGCCGTATTGCACGTCTTACCTCACAAGTGCTCAAAGCACTCTAAGTGAGCATGGAAAATAAAATTATCGTCTATATTGCTAATCAGAATTTGCAACTGGATGGTTCAATGCTGTGTCGGATAATGGCAACAGTACTAGGCGCCAAATTTGGTTTTATTCTAGGCTTATTTCATGAAAATTGTCTATGTCCGTGTCAGTACCTAAGACTAAACGTCCGACGTTCAAATTTAACAGCTAAACCAGTTGTTGGGCTTTACGAGGGAAGGGGACATTATTCACGTTACCAAAGTCGATTGGATGGCGCGTAATACCATCGATGCATTGCAAATTACCGCTCAGCTCGCGCAAAAGAAAGCCGGTTTGGTTTTTCATGATTTGTGCTATTTGGAGCTCAATAGCTATGTAGGCCGGATCATTTACACCACCAAGATGGAAAGAAAACACATCTTGCAGCGCTGTAATGAGGGGGTTGGCACGAAAATAGGGCTTGTTTTTTCCAGCTTTACGTTTCATGAAAACGGTTGAGGGGACGTTTAAGTGTACTGGGTTTTGTTTTTATGTTCGATGCAGTTTTTAGGAGGCCGCATGACAGTTTGTCCCACAAGATCCGCCGAGATATATCTAGGTGAATTCGACCGATTTTGACTCCACCGTAAAGGCGGTTTAGGTACATGAGGTGCTCGTTAAGGATTTCGAATCTACCGACTCCATAAGACTAGAAGACAATCTAGGTTAAGGTGTCAGGATTATATATTGTGACGGCGTAACAAGTTTTGAGCCGATGCGAGAAGATTACGTTTGCGAAGAAAGTAGAAAGGACGAGAGAAACAACGTTCGCGTATCGGCCTCTTCTCTTTATGACGACTAGGAACAGGCTCTTAACGTCGATATCACGTTAAATAATCGTTAATATTTACTTCATCAATTTGCTCAGGCTGTAAATAGTCATCAGTAAGACGTTTACAAACCCTCGAACTTAAAAAAAAGCGAACAGAGCAGGGTCAACGCTTCAAAGAGATCGGCAATGGCCATGACTTTTGTGGTAAGAGGCATCTCTGAGCCCGTTAAGCCCATAGGTTACACTTACCATTAATTTTCTCATGGTGGCCTCCCGCAATTTTTGCCAAGTTTCGAATATGTTGTGGGAACGGTAGCTACTCCAAAATATGGATGGTTTGAACAATGTGATCGTTGATGATAAACCGTTCTTTCTCTGTTAACGTGCCGCTCTGAATACCTAAGTTGTGCATTTATCCTTTATTCGCCTGATATTGCTTCGGCTGGGTATTTATCTTTTTTCGTGTACTGCTTCATTTCTTCTGAAGATGTACCGAGTTGTTTACTTAAGGTTAGAGTCCACATTCGTGAGATGATATTAGGTTCAGTTGGTGTGATAAACTCTGCTCCCAAATTAAGCTGAGCTAAAAATTAAAAATATTGATTCAACTGTTCACAATTTTCTATTATTTGATCTCACCATCCAACTGGATACGCTTGCACCAAAGACTTCAATTTCGTAATTTCTTCCTCACGTTTAAGAAGCTTGAAGCGTATTCTTACTTCGTGGATCCGGTTATAAATCGCTTCCAGTTTTGTTGCTTTTTTGACCACACCTTCGGGTGTCGTGATTTTTCCACAGTCATGTAGCCAACTCGCCATTTTCAACTCTTGCCACTCTTTTTGAATTAAGAAAAAAGTGGTCAAAAGGCGGTAAGGTAGATTCTTGAGCTGCGCGAGTTAACCACTCGGCTAAGATTGGAACACGTTGGAAATGGTTTCTGTATAAAGGGATTTTTTGTCTAATAATCCTGCAATAAATTTGATGAATTGGTTAAGGAGTCATGTATGGTTTATGGTGTGCACGACATGGAAATTTGATTCGATAGGGACAGCAAGGAGTGCCTTGAAAAGACATTTATTGCCAGAGTTTGTGTGCTATCCCGTCAGTAGCCTTGATTCATACCATGTACAACGTTGATTTGATGAATTTAGTTGACTTAGGCTGGCGCTGCCAACCGTAACCTTGATGGTGCGCCGAGCATGGCGTTGATCTAGGAGGTGAAAGTCCTCTACGGGCTCAGTCGAGCGAGAACCGTTAGCCTATGCAAGGGTGTTCACCGTGAGGTGAAATCTGAAGGAAGCAAATGGCAAAACTTGGTTGTGACGAATAGAAATCTGATAGTAGGCCATTACAACTTGGGCAACCTAACCATAGATAGAATAGCCCAATGCCTCGACGGGAAGTGTGTAGTGGTAAATCAGGCACAGCCAAGGGAAAGATCAACGCCTTACCTCGGGAGATCTTATTGTTTGTCTCAATAGAGACTAATACAGCAGTGATGTTGTGTGATGAGCAATAAGAAGTCAGCAGAAGGCATAGTACTTTGAGAATGTACAACTCAAGGGAAGGCCTGAACTGAATATATCAAGAAGCAGTCACTAGACACTCAATCATGTGGAGTCATAGCAAGATGAAACTCATCTCTACGTCCCAAAGGGCAATACCTCAAGTAAAGCTTATGGATACGAAGAATGACAAGCATGGTCGGCGTAGACAGGAGGGCGAGTCTTGGTGACCTCAACTTCGTTGATGGAGCAAATCTGCTCTTCAACCAATTTGAATCAAGCTCTTAGACGCGTGAAGAAGAACAAAGGGTGTGCAGGAGTCGACAAGCTTGACATCAACGCCACTATCTCAAGACTTCGACAGGCATCAAACGGGCAAGAGCTTCGCCAGAGTCTTCTGGATGGAAGCTATCAACCTCAACCTGTTCTTGGTGTAGAAATCCCCAAAGCTAGCGGTGGCGTAAGGCAATTAGGTATCCCAACAGTCCTTGATAGGGTAGTCCAACAGGCAATCACATCAGTGCTATCAGATATCTATGAGCCGAAGTTCAGCAATAGCAGTTACGGGTTTAGACCAAACCGCAGTGCACATCATGCACTGACGGCTGCAAGTCGCTACATCCGAGAAGGTCGAGGTTATGTAGTAGATATCGACCTAGCAAAATACTTCGATACAGTGAATCACGATAGGCTGATGCACAGGCTGTCACAAAATATTGCTGATAAACGCGTGTTAAAGCTAATTAGGTCATACTTACAGGTAGGCATAATGCGACATGGGTTAGTTGAGCAGAGACAACGAGGCACACCACAGGGTGGGCCATTATCTCCGCTACTGTCAAATATCGTATTAGATGAACTGGATAAAGAGTTAGAGCGTAGAGGGCATCAGTTCTGTCGATATGCAGATGACTGCCAAATCTACGTGCGTAGTGAGGAAGCCGCTCATCGAGTCAAAGAGTCGATAACGGAGTTTTTGGAGCAGAAACTAAAGCTGACGGTAAACCGTGAGAAAAGTGCAGCAACGGGAGTGACAGAGCGAACTTACCTAAGCCATCGCTTCCAGATAGACGGAACAATCCAGATATCGAAGACGGCACAAGCTCAAATGAAGAAGCGAGTGCGTCAGATAACGAAGCGAAATCGAGGACGAGAGTCACGGAGTTAACTCAATATCTAAGAGGATGGCAACACTACTTCAAGCTTACTGTTCGTAAAAGTGCAATGCAGCGCTTAGATGAATGGATACGGCGTAGACTAAGGTGCTACCGACTAAAGCAGCGCAAACGCAGACACAGCATAGCGACATGGTTACAGCGACAAGGTGTAACTGAGCGTAATGCGTGGAAGCTAGCGATGTCAGGCAAGGGTTGGTGGCATCTAGCTTTAACGCCACAGGTTAATCACGCCATGCCAATAAAATGGTTCGAGGGGTTGGGGCTGTACTCATTAAGAGATGGATACGAGTCACTGAAAGTATATTCGGAACCGCCGTATGCGACCCACGCTTGTACGGTGGTGTGAGAGGACGGAGGCTGCGAGGCCTCCTCCTACTCGATTGCTTCGTTCTATTTTTAAGTATGCTGTTCAGCAGCGTCTTGTATGGAGAATCCTTGTGATGGCATTAAGCAAAACCGTAAAAAATAGCTTAATCACACATCTTAAGTATGGAAGAGCCAAAGCAGCTTAAAATCGTTTTAAGGTGCTAAAATTGCTCCTTTTAATGGGTTGTCTAATTTAAGAGGTGACGGGGCTGAGATGGTCTTTTGTCAAAAATGATGAATGGCACCGCAGTTGTTAGGTCATAAGCGTATTCCGTCAACGCTTCGTTTGCCCATGTGAATGATGCGCAAGTATCGCTATCTTCTGAGGCGATAGGGGAAGTCATTCGTGGAATATTATCAGGTCAGTTTATGAGTAAACCTAAAAATCGAAAAGTGAGAGCATCCAAACCTAAACAGACGAGCTCCCAAGCGCAGAGGAAGACTTATCAAAGCAATGCCAACACGTACTGATGAGGAAGTTGAACGGTTTAGGTATCTGTGTTGATATTAGGATGTTAATTGAGTCGATTCTCGGGCGATAACTCACTCTAGTAAGGGCTAATTTTCAAAGTGATAGACGCAGAAGTGTCTTAATATTAACCAACAATAGTCTGGTAAGTGTGTTACCTTGGTTTTTATCCCTACCGCTTAGTAGGGACTTCTTTTCTTTTCCGAACTCGCATCTCGGCACTCCTTAGTTGCCCTCCTAAGCCTCACCGCAGGCTTTAATTATGTCCATTTCAACCCAAAAGTTAAGAAACATCTTCAAATTCACTAGAATTGAAAATTTCAAAACCAACTACAATGTAACTCATATTGCTCCTTGGCTACCACTTGCTCAGAAAGTGAAACCTGTCATCCCTTCGGCAATTATATATTGCGAAGGTAATTTCGGTGAAATTGATGGTAAAACCGCTAATGGGCTAGTGAGGCATTCATTAAGCTATCGTATTCTATCGGTTATTGATAGTGTATCTGCCGGCTTAGATGCTGGAGAAGTACTTGATAACAAAGCCAATGGAATACCGATCCTTGCCAATGCTGAAGAAGCTATCATTCACGCGGAAAGCATTCCCGATTACTTCATTTTTGGCATTGCGCCATCAAGTGGTTTTTTATCTGACTTAGATAAAAGCATCATTTTAAATGCCATGTCACTAGGAATGAACATCGTAAATGGCTTGCATGAATTCCTAACTGATGATCCTCTATTTTTAGAAGCTAGCTTAAAGAATAACGTTCGAATATTCGATACTCGCAAACCCAAAAGTAAAGGCGATCTGAAAACGTTTAGCGGCAAAATACACAACGTTAAATGTCCGAGAATTGCTGTAATGGGGACGGATTGCGCGCTAGGAAAACGAACAACAGCAACAATATTGGCGAATGAACTGACTAGAAAAGGCCTTAACGTCGTTCTGATTGCCACTGGTCAAACAGGTATTATGCAAGGCGCGCAATACTGCGTTGCACTCGATGCTGTCCCTTCACAATTTTGTGCCGGTGAGTTGGAATCTGTCATTGTACAGGCCTATGAAAAAGAAAATCCGGACCTGATTATTATTGAAGGGCAAGGAGCCTTGAGTCACCCTGCGTTTTCAACCAGCGCATTTATCTTACGTGGCAGTTGTCCAGCGGGTGTGATATTGCAACATGCTCCTAAACGTTTATATCGTAGTGATTTTCCTGATTGCCCAATGCCTTCGATTGCCTCAGAAATCAATCTTATCGAAACGTTTTCTAATACCGATGTTATTGGACTAACACTGAATCATGAAGATATGTCTTTAGATGAAACACGCTGTGTGATAGACAGCTACACTACCGAATTTGGTATACCGGTTACTGATGCATTATCACAGCCTGTCGAACATCTACTGCACATCGTAACGTCAGCCTTCCCTATGATAGCAAGAAAACTGGCCGCAAAAGGGTGAACTACCCTAGATTAGACATTGATTGTGGGAAGATTCACCATAACGCTCAGTTCCTGATTACTCAGCTCTCACTAAAAAATATATCCGTTACACCTGTAACAAAAGCCTTCCTCGGCCACCCTATCATCGCACAAGTTCTTATTGATGCTGGCGCAACAATGTTAGCCGATTCAAGAATCGAAAATCTTCAAAAGATGACTGAATCTGGCATTGCTATCCCTAAAATGCTGATACGTACACCCATGCTAAGTCAAGTGGCGAGCGTAATAAAATACAGTGATATGAGTTTAAACTCTGAAGTTGAAGTGATTCAGAGGCTTTCACATGCAGCGGAACAACAAAATTGCCGTCACGGTATCATTATTATGGTTGAGCTTGGCGATCTCAGAGAAGGTGTGATGCCCCATCATATTATTGATTTTATCCGAGAAGTTATTTCTTTACCAAACATCACGATAAAAGGAATTGGTACGAATTTGGCCTGTCGGTATGGTGTCGCTCCAGATGATCAAAAAATGAATATTCTTTCTGAGCTTGCCGATGGAATTGAAGCTACATTTGGGATCAGTCTAGAAATTATTTCAGGGGGTAATTCTGCTTCAGTTAACTGGGCTCTTCAGAGAACAGGCTTAACTCGAGTCAATAACCTTCGTATAGGAGAAGCAATTTTTTTAGGCTGTGAGCCTTTAGAGCACGAAAATATCAAAGGCTTACATACGGATGCGGTTTCTTTGACCGCTGAAGTGATTGAATCCAAGACTAAACCGACTTTGCCTTGGGGGAGTCGGGGGTTAAATGCTTTTGGTGAAAAAGAAAGCCTTCAAGATAGAGGGGAGGTCTCACAAGCTATTCTAGCATTAGGCCGCCAAGATGTTTGTGTCAGCGGGCTTAAGGCTCCGAATGGGATTAAGATCATGTCTTCAACTAGCGATCACTTTGTCCTTGAATCCTCACAGAAACCACTACTTGTAGGGGAAAAAGTCACATTCAGTTTAGATTACAGTGCGCTCTTATCTTCTATGTCTTCACGTTATATCCATAAATATTTTAAGGCACCTAAAGGGAGAAGAAGCGCATAATGCTACGAACAACAGTAATTTTCTTCGTCAGTGTCATGCTTAACGGTTGTCAGATAAGCCCAATAAAATCTAATGGGCTTGCCGATTATAGAGCGACGGTTATCTCAAGCCAACTGCCACAAGAGTTAGGCTCAATCACACTCGTAAATGCTCAGTCAGAGGGCAATAGTGTCACTCTTATTTTCGTAAAAAAGAAAACTTTGAATATGGACAGCTTAGTAGAAAAAGTCGCCGTTAGTTTTTGTGACAACATCGAAATAAGACCACTATTAGAGAGGGGGGTCTCTTATCGAATCATTACCTTAGGCAAAAATGATAACGTAGAAAGCCTTAACGTCATTTCTCTAGCTAAGTGCTCTAATTGAATGCTCAGCAGTCGAATGGATAAAAGCCAATACGAGTTGTTCAATGTACTAAATGACACTATTTTATTAAGGTTTGACCGCCTTACGCCTTGGGAAAAAAACTTTATCACGGACCTACACCACAAAGCTTTAACTAAGCAGCTCATTTCAACGAAACAAGAACAACTTGTCTTAAAAATTTCAATGAAAGCCTACAAATCAAAGAAGAAAATCGAACATTCCAACTTTTAATTTAAGCCTGTATATACTTAATCGGTTGTTGCTTTCGCATTTGGCTTGGAAAAGAAAATTGCTGGCTGTTGGAAGTCATCAAAATCCATTTCATGAGACTCTGTTGAGTTCTTGTCTTTTTCTCAAATTGAACTTCAAGGTCTGTTTTTCTCTGAATCTGCTTAACACGGCTAAATATCCTATTTTGCGAAGAGACCTCGCAACCCCGGAAGTAGAGAAAATCACTCGATCTTAGTTTGTTATCAAGAATGGCTCAGTTAAGTAACGCAAGCTACATCCAACTACTATCAATCTCTAGTTTGGTTTTGATCCGCCAAATCTCTTCAAGCCGAAAGGAAATGTCGGATAGACGGCACCTGTTACCAGGTGCCACCCTCCTCAGAACCGTGTGCAACTTTCACTGCATACGGCTCAAGCCTCCACAAAGGCACAGTGAAGCACCCAGTAATTAAATCGTTATAGGACTAGAGCGAGACCAAAAGTTGATCGCAACATTAGCTCTTCGTGTTAATTACCTTTGCGATACGCACTTGAAGCTTTAATACCTCGCCAATGAGCACTCAGTAATTGAGAGACCACGGTTCGTTGTAAGAAGATGCACTAATTTCATTCGAAATCATCATTTGCTTTTCTTCTTCAATAAAGTTCTTCAAACTCTTTCGCAACGGGAGACCAGTTAGAAGTCAGCTCGCTTTCGCGCCAGATAAAAATCTGTATCCACTTCATTACAAAGCGGCATTTGCTTTCTCTAACCTCCTTTACCTGCATACCTATCGGCCACCTTCACAGGTAGCTTTCCCATAGGGAGGTATACAGGCTTACCCTGTTCCGTATGTCGCGTAAAAATGTCAACTTAGATGCCCACAATGGTGCGGAGAGTACAATGACCACGAAAGAGCATTGTCCAATCTCTTTCCGACTCTCGTTGCCTTTTGGCTACAGCGTATTAACCACTTCCGCTGTTTCATCACATAACGCGCCTTAAATGGATTCACATTACATTCATCATATTGACTCCCTAGCACTCACCCGATTTTGAGGTTATCAGGAGGAACATCCTCTCACGATTTTGCTCCCGCACAGCCTAACGACCAAGCTTCGTTACGTTGTCAGAGCCGCTGCTTTATTCAGGCTCTTAGGGTCATCTGGTGATACAGATGGTTCACTCTGCGTGGTGAACAACGCTTCATACGACTTCAGGTCGCACGGACAATTATGAGTTAGATAAATTGCAGTACAAATAAAAAGAGGTCTCCTTTACCTGTATTAGTTCCTATTAGCTCTGATAGGTCCCGAGGCGATAAGTGGGGGGACGTAAAGCAAACAGAACCAGCGTGGTAGGTCACGTCGATTCAGTGATTTAGTTATTACTACCACTGCGTTAATGGTGAAACGAGTCTTCTCTATGCCATTGAGATCGCTGCAAGGGTCTATCGATTCAATATTTAGGCTAGCTTCATGTTCCGTTGAGCTGCCCACATAACAAAAGTATCATTCGCCATGCAAAAGAGGTAGATATCTCATCTAAAACAAAAGCAAGAGGCGCAATGCTGTGCCTAGCCATTGAGTAGAGAGGCATCAAGGTTTATGGTGAAGGTAAGTAGGAAGTAAAAACCTTGTTCAGATGGGAAGCTTAGAGTATGGCGAAAGTTACACTTAGCGGTCGATACCAAGACGCCGGAAATCCTTGCTGCTGAGTTAAGTTTATCTAATGTTACCGGTGGAGAAGTGCTCCCGAACTTACTCAAATAAACACGCCGAAGTCTCATAGAGGTATCTGGCGATGGCGCTATGACACGAGGTCTTGTTACTATGCAATTCAGATTAAACTCGCGTTTGAGCTCATCCCCCTCCCGAAATCTCGCGGCTGGTTGTCCGGAGGTGTCCGGTTCCAATAAGTATTGGAAACAGCGGTCTGGTTATCACAAACGTTTACTTTCATAAACTTAGACATGCTCAAAGCGCTGTAGAAGCTTGGGATGCCTGAAACCTGTCGTATTGATTAAAAAGCATATCAAACGGTGAAAAATGGCCTCTAAACTGAATTACGCGACAAAGCGGCCGTGCTTTATTGTCTTCTATTTCACCCATCCTTCCAAAGCGCATCAAATTCTTGGGCTTCAAGGATGTCTTCAATGCGGCGACGAACTTTGGTCTGCTGCTTTAATTTTTCTGGCACGGTTTTACTTGGATATGGTAAGGCGTGGTTGGGTTTAAGCGGTATTTCCATGCGCTGATGGGCTGGTACGGTTCTTTTGTCCATGAGGTGTTCTCCTTATTATGAATCAATCCCACTATTTTAATATTTTGGCTGATGTCGTTCTCTTCAAGTTCATTCTGGGTGCGTGCTTGACGGGGCCAGAATGAACTTGAGGTGTAATGTATTTGGCGATGTGGTCAATTTCTTTTTTAACGACTTTGCTTTGAGTGGACGTTTTCAAAACAAGGTCTTCTGGATGTCTTGGAACCAATCCAAATTCAATTGAACTTCTGCGAGTCGCTTTTTGAGGATAAGGGTTTGACGAGCGTTTAATTGCGGTTGTTTCAAGGTTCGTTCGTAATATTGACATACCGTGAGGGTGGTTTTGATGCTGAGGTCTATCTCACGGCTTAATTCTGTTGGTGCGAGAGAATGATTCATCAATTTTATACAAAACGAATCTCTATGCTGACAGGTGGCCACCGGTGTCGATAGCCAGTTAATTAGCGCTTGTTTACCAAGTTCGGTGATAGTGAAAGCGTTGCCTTTTGAAGCACAGTTCGCATGCGCTTCTATCCATCTTTCTTTGTGCAATACCTTAATCTCTCGATAAGTATGCTGTAGGACGGCGCTCCAATAATGGGATTTGTTGATTTCTTTGGTGACGCTGTAACCTGAGTGGGGGTTTTCATTTAAATACGTCAATATGACGTAACGTAGTGACATCTTTTTAGTTCCTTCAATTATTACAATGCGGTCGGCTTGAATGCGCTGAGATGTTAAGTGAAACGACTTTCATCATTATTGGGGCGATTATTAACCTGACGTCTTTATGCTTCTTCCTGTCAGCTATCGCAAGAGGTTGAAGGGTAATTAATAATTAATAATTATCCGTTTTTTGATTTTGAGTTGTTGATAGGCTTTGTGGTAACCATACCGCTCTTTCCGCTTTGCTACATATAATCTTGTTTTTGACTAATATTGTTCTAGCTGCATTTTCAACCGCAAGCTCTTTCTCACTTAACTCAGAGTCAAAAACTCTTGGTGTGGCTCATGCTTTTTCCTTGAATTAGTAAAGATGATAACTTTTCAATATAAATAAAACATAAATTATTTAAATGTTCTTATTGATTGATTGAAATAGTCTATTGTCAGTTTTACCAATTTTTTAATTCCATCAAATTTTTCAAAAAATCATATTTTAGGCGGGGGAATGGACAATGAAGTTTAAAATAAGCACTATTGGACTATCAATCGGAGCGGTATTATTTGCCAATAGTGCTAACTCTTTCTATTTTCTTTTGGATGAGGGGGAAGCATGTAAAACTACAACTCTTGAAAAAGAGGTTGATGATTTTCAAGAGGACATCTCACCGATATCAGAAAAAGAAACTTCCATTGGCCAAAAGATTACTAATGAAGAAATTGGTGAGGTTATACCAGAATTTGAAACCGGAGCAATGGAGTTGGCAGAGAAAATTGGTGGAGCTATTGCCGTTGTAAGTGGTGGATTAGAATTGCTTGACGGCATAGAAAATAAAAATGCTGATGAAATCACTGGTGGTGCCGTTCTTTTGGGCTCCTACATAGCCCCGGAAATTGCAGGGGAAGTTATCGGCTCAATCTTCTCCGAGTCAATTGCGGAAGCTATAAACCCAGTTATAGGTGTTCTCATCGCTGAAGGGATTGCAATTTATGGTGATATAAAAATGGCTGGGGTCATCAACAAGATGGAAGAGTCCGATCGCACTTTGATGGGTGTCTACTCAAAAGCAATTGATAAAACAGACGCATCACTACTAAAGCTTAAAAAAATAATCCGAGGTGATAATGATGAGATTTATAATTATGAATATAAAAATTTTGGAGAATTAACAGTTGAATTATATAAAAACAGTTTCCACAAATTAGCATATAGATTGATTAATGATAATTACTCTAATAGAGTAGATAAATATTTCAAAGATAACACAGTATCCACCCCAATAACCACGCAATTCGTTTCAAGTGAATTACCAGTAACTATTAGCCACCTAATCGGATTAAAGGAAAATTTAAAATACTGGTATTCAACCTCATTGACAGGGAAGAAATACATAAGCAGTTTCGGACATGTCCAATTAAATAATGCAAATTTCCATCCATCATATGAAGGCACAAACAGCATCCGATTTTCAAAATCGATAAAAAATGTTGCAATACCAAATATGCGTTGGTTGAATGATGTATTTTTCCCAGTTTTAGAGAGGACAGTAGATGTAATATATGACAATAGCGATCATCTTGTTGTTGAATTCAAAGATATGCTTACAGATACAAAATTTATCCATAGTCTTCAGGAGTCAATGATAGCCCCATATAATGATGTTCTAAAAAAATACTATTCTTGGTTATATTTTGGGCATCATATTTTGAAAAACCTTGATTATTCAGAGGTAAAGATTGAAGAAGGTTTTCTTATTTTTATATCGATATTTATGCCAATTGAAAGCTCAATAATTCAAGGCTCTGTCATGAATGATATTAAATCCAAAATTGATGTTGCTCCATTTGTTTTTGCCATAACAAAGTCACTAATTAGCCAAGGCGTCGATGTGACTGATGAGACCAAGTTTACAAAATTAATTAATGATGCATATTCGAAAATTGGAGAGGAACATTCCACCCTTAAAAACAAAATTATGAGTTCTTATCATGCAGCTAAAGACCTGGTTAATACTAAATTAGTAGATAAATCAGAAATTTCATTAAAGCCAATCAGTCAAGAAAAATTAAATTCGCTTATTGAGAAAATCGATAAACATGTGGCTGATGGAAGCCTAAAGAAAAAGGTAGATGTTGCATTAAATGATGCTGTTTCATTAATGAGTCTACAAGGTGGTGATAACTATGAGACATCATTACGATTCATTGATTATGCTCAAATGACTAGCTCTATTCAAAATAGTTACTTTAACGTTGTGGGCGCATTAATCGATAATTACGTGAAGAAACTACAAAAGTTAAGTGATTGGGAAAATGAAGCCGCTGCTGTAATCTTGAGCGATTTACGTGACGACCTGGTTGCGCTAAATAAAAACAGTAAACTCGTAAATTACTCTTCTCAAGAAGTACATAAATATTCAAGTGGAAACTTTGATTGGCTAGCGTTTAACTCAACTCCTTTTTTAGATGAAGATAATAATAAAATAATTAGGTACCTTGATGACACTATCAATTTATGGGTTCCTGTTTCTCAAACAGGACCACCCATGCGTCTGCATCACGCCAATTAGGTCGAATATTGTGATGGGAGCAGGGAAAAAGTATCTTAGATAAAGTTTTAAAAATGATTTTTTTGAGTTGATTAACTAAAAATCAAGACTATAGGAAGAGGCACTAGTTTAATTAAATCAAAGGATAATCCATTTTGATGTCTAACGTTCGAGCGACCTAAGGTTAAGAGCAAGCGTATTTCTCTTGCGTCATGTTATCCAGACAACATTGTAAATACTAATGTGGTTCTTAAAGGTGCAGTGCTAAACAGATAGAAGTGTGGTGAGAGATTTTAAGTCAAATAATCCGAACGTTAGGTGAATATCCGCTTTTGTAGTTTCTGATGTTATTGAGGGGAATTACAATGGGTTGGCTTCTCCTTTCCCCGGATTACCATAGACCAATTACTCCTTGAAGAGGTGAATCATGATGGGAAGAAAATATAAAATTAAATATATTATAAATACATTTTTGATATTGCTACTCTCTGCAATTTCATTTAGCTCGATGTCTGGGAGTCTTGAAATTGATGTAACTAAAATAAATCCAAGTGAATTAGACTCGATCAGGCCGAAAATAATAATTCAAAATGGGGAGGCAAGGCTTTCAAAAGTCGGTTTCTCTACTGAAAAGTTAGTTTTAGATAAACCCTTGGAACATTCAGAAGCTAGGAAAAAGCTATATGAGAATGTAAAAAGTATGCTTGAAAAGAACAAAAATATTTTGGCTGATATTGAGGAAGGTAAAATACCATTTCCAAATGAAAGTACTAAAAGTAGCGTAACAGAGGCTTTGCAGTTCAATGACGATTTTTTAGAAAGTGCCTCTGATACCTTGGGCTCAGATGTAATAGATTCTAATAAATTATACTTTTCAACTTCATATAAAGGTGAAAATGTAGTGATTAGTGAGGTTAAGGACTGGACTGCATTAGAAAAAAGAAGCATATCTCAAGTGATGTCAGACCCCGATAACATTGTTAACACTAGGCTTAATAGACCGGGAGCGGTTAAAAGAGCGAGTGTTGAAAATGGTAGGGAGATAATTCGAGATTTAAAGAAAGGCGGAGGTGAAATAAAGAAGGTTACTGCTTTTATGATCTCGGATGTTCTTGAGACTAATTATCGAAGGATGGGTTTTTCAACACCTAACTGCTTTTAGTTTAAGTGCGTTGCTCACTCTGCCAATTATCCATAATGTCGCCTGATAATCAGATATCAATCCGCCCTCGGTCACGCAATATAATTGGTTTGTCGGTAGGTGTGTTTTTTTGAAGTGTTGACGCCTGGATTGATTGTGTTTGTAAGGTATGATTATGAGAGTGAATACATCAAGGTATGATAAGAATATAGGAAAAGGCTCTCAACTCAAAAATTGGCGATTAAATGAGCGCTTCAACAAAGCCGCTCAAGAGCGACAAGAAAACTTTGGCACATTGAGAGCCAGAGTCCTGGGCGTTAGACGTTATTTTCAAAGAAGATGAGCAACGTTGTATTTATGCAGTAGGCTCGGTGCTGAAATTAGAATTCAAGGTTATTCTTTTTTAATATAATTTACATTAATTTATTAACTTATTAACTTATTAACTAATTTTTTAAATGTAATCATAATTTAAAATTAATTTCTTTTGTTTAATTTTAAGATTATTAGTAATAAAATTAGGGGTTTAATAATGAAACGAGTTATATTTGACAATCATCCTTTATTATCGCAAGAAGAATTAGAAATGTTAGCTATGGTTGTAGGTGGTCGAGGAGAGGAGGGAGGGGCAAGTCGCCCAGGTCGGATTAAAAATGATCGTGATTTAGATCGAGCTGGAAGCAGGTGGAATTTGCGGCTTCGTTAGGAATAAATTTTATAGGATAATTTTGAGGTTCTCAATTTCCAGTTAGCAATTTCTCCGTAAATCCTCGCCCGCTTTTAGGGCGAGGATAGGCTTTGTTGCGTAATTAAATTTAGAGATAGAGCTACTTCGTTTCGTGTGTTTCTTAGTTAATACGACAAGCTTTAGGCATACCTAACCCAGTAAGCTTGTTCAACGCTTTTATCATCGCGTAAGTCTCACCCACCTGCGCATTGTAATTTCTTAAGCTCAATCGTCCTCTTAGTAACTGTTTAACTCGATACATCGCTGTTTCTGAGAGTGAACGTCTGTGGTATCCATACCGCTCTTTCCAATACTTATTTGAGCCGTATAACTTCTGGCTACCCACGGCGAGATTTCGAGGATGACCACGTTCCCAGAAGGCAGCCCCTTCTCTTGGGGGAATAAGCGCAATAGCTCCCTTAATCTCAATAGCAGCGTGACATGCTCTCGTGTCGTAAGCGCCATCACCAGACACCTTAAGGATACTTCGGCGTGTTTGTTTCAATAAGTTAGGGAGGACTTCTCCATCTGTAACCGTCGATAAACTTAGCTCGGCGGCAATGTTCTCATGAGTGTTGGTATCGACTGCAATATGCAGCTTTCGCCAGACTCTACGCTTGCCATCCGTCCCATGTTTTTTGACTTTCCATTCACCTTCGCCATAAACCTTAAGGCCAGTAGCATCAATGGCTAGGTGCTGTATCGCTCCTCTCGTTTTAGTCTTAAATGAAACCTCAACTTGCTTGGCTCTACGACTGATGCAGGTGTAATGCGGACAACTTAACGGTACATGGGCTAACCTAAATATCGAGTCGATAAATCCTTGCAGCGCTCTCAATGGCATAGAAAAAACTCGTTTGACCATGAGTGCTGTCGTGATAGCTAAATCACTGAACCGACGCGGCCTACCACGCTTATTCTGTTTGCTTTGCGCCCATCCGCTTATTGCTTCTTCATCAATCCAAAAAGTCAGAGAACCACGGTTAATGAGTGATCGGTTGTATTGCTTCCAGTTGGTTGTTTTGTAACGAGGCTTAGGCATAGGACTACGAGAGAGTGTGGAGGTAGCTGATCAGATCGTAGGTTCTTGATTTAGTTCCATTGAATTACGCAACAAAGCCCATTTGAACTCAAAGTTGGCCAGAGGGCGGGATTCGTTAAAACTCTCTTCTGTATATACATTATTACTGCGCTTTTCTAAATTTTTCATTATAAATTATAAATTAATTATTATAAAAATAAAGATTAAATATATATTTTATCATTGTGATAAAATATGGGATATAATATATGAAATTTCTAAAAACAAATTCATTTAAAAAACTATGTTTACTCGCTTTTTTATTTAATATTAATAGCGCTTTTTGCTCTTCCACTGGACCTAGAGAGGAACCTTTTTCGAGGCTTTATCTTGAAGGCACCTATGTGAATTTATCGCCAAATTCTAAAATATACGCCAATAATAGAATGCAGGCCGAAATTGAAATTTATTATCAGTTGAAATCTAATTACACGTTTGACAATGTAAGTCTCAAAAAACTCTATACGGCGGAAACGATTGACTCGCTCTCCGTCTCAGATTCTCACAGCGGGTATGTATTAGATATCAGGCTTGAGGATGGAAGTAACCGAAACAGACGAAGAGAAGGCTATAGGAGTGTTTCTAAGTTTGTTTCAGGTAACCGTGCAGATGTTTATCATCTGTGTGTCCAAGCGACGGCCACCAATAATATCACTGGTGAATCTCTTACCCAAAATACTTGTAATGGAACCACAAACAAATCTTCTGCCATCGTCGAATTGTTGACCCCAAGAACCTTTACCAGTTCAGATTTTACCTACGAAACAAGCAATAGCGGATGGAGTGATGGGGCCATTCTTCATCTCAAGAAGTATAAGCCTAACAATTTTACGCTCCAGAAAGTTTGGCAAGAAGGGGGGCTGAGATTAAATAATGACCACCATAGGTTGCTGGGGACTTATAGCAACAGCCAGTCCTCTTCCGCCTTATACTGGATATATGATACAGATGCTGGCCATATCAACATACCATTTTCAACTACCTATGACACTGGCTGGAAAGACCGGGTTGTCTATGGCGATCTCAATACAGATGAGGCCATTATATTCGTCAGCTCATTTGGGCGCGGTATTTACAGCAGCAACTCTGCTAACATCTCTAAAGCATTTCCTCCCTATGACTGGAACCAAAGTATTAGTCCTGATGGAAAAATAGTGTATTTCGAAGATAAATTTGGCAATAGAGGATACTTTAGTTTTTCAAGAACTAGCTACAATGATTATTTCGAGGAAGGGTACTATTTAAGAAGAATACATAGTGAACATAATTAATAGGTGATTAATAAAATGTCTTTTTTATCGAATGCACATAACTTCTCAATTATTAATAATTCAGGTGTCGATCCTAGGACTGGGGCTTATATATGTTCAATAAGGCTCGCTGATTTTCTATCACATAAAACCGTAGGTTCTCCCATTTCCTTGGTATTAAACTATCGTGCCGAAAGTGTTCGAGATGAAGGGTTTGGGAGAGGCTGGCTTCTTTCTTTCAGTCGTTTTGAAAAAGAAGATAGTATTATTTACCTGAGCTCAGGCCAAAATTATAAAGCGATTTATAATCATCAGACTAATGAATATAAACTCCCATACAGAAAAATTAAAGATATTAAGTTACTCTATTCTCTCAGTAATAATGAAATTAATGTTATCTATAAAAGTGGGATTGTAGAATCGATAGACTATGAAACGGGAGCCTTGAAAAAGATCACCTCCATCCAAGGCTTGGAAACAACATTCCACTATAGAGAGAGTGACCAAACTAGCAAATTGTGGAAAATAACGGATGGCTCAGGAAGAGAATTACGGATAGATTATTGGTCTGAAGACTTAAAAACAACGGTCACACAGGTTGTAGGTGGAGAAACCTATCAAACACTGGTTGTTGATAAAGAAAGCAATGGTATTTATAAAAGATTAACAACGCTTCATTTACCTGATGACGAGTCGAATATCACTTTTGAGTACGAATACCTGAGTAATATTAACTATGATCTCCTGACAGTCTTTTCTCATCCCAGTGGCCTGAAAGAAATCCTCACTTACCAAAATGAAGGGCACAGCTTTCCGAGCGGTGGGCCGGTCAGTAAAGTCCCTTATGTGACTATGCATCGATTTGTCGCTGGGAATAATCAACCTGACCGAGTAACAAACTATACTTATTCAGATAAAAACTATCTCGGTTTTGCTAGTGAAGCCGCGTTCGTCAATGGAGAAGATACTCTATTCAAATCTAGGAGTGACTATGAGTATAGTAGTGTCGAGAAAATAAATAGCACGCAATCCATAACACGGTCTTATAATAAATATCATTTACAAAAATCTATAGAATATCGCCACAATGAGGTTCTTTACAGAAAAGAAGAGTACGTTTATTACGCGGAGATAAATACCAGTATTGAGCATCAACCAGCCAATTACTCATTTCTGAAGGAAAAACATGAAACTCACTATGAAGATTCTGATTCTAGAACGTTTGTCCATAAGTATCAGTACGATGATTATGGGAATCAAACCTTAATTCGAGAGATAAATGGTGATCAAACGAAGCGAGTCTATTACACCTCTTCAGGAGAGGGTCAAGCATGCCCTCCAGAGCCTAATGGGTTTGTTGCCTTCCTGCAGGAAGAAACTTTCCAGCCAGCTTCCTCTATTACTAGTCATGAACAAGAGAGGAAAAGTGTCTTCACCTACCAATCCTTACCCCGCATCGGAGGAGGCAACTTTGTCGTCCTTAAACATGAAGAGAGCTCTCTGAGTCGTGTAGATTATGTTTACTTTAACAATGTTGAAGAGCTTACTCATGGTCAATTACAAAAAACCTCTACTTTTATCAATGATTTTGTTTCACGAAAGGACTTGTCGTACCGTTATACCGACCAAGATGTTGAAATTACAAGCGCACTAACAACACATGATAATTTAGTCGTTACCACCCAAGTCAAGCATGATTTAAAGAGTGGTGAAGCCGTTCAGTGGGTCGATAGTGAAGGAGTTATCTCAAGTTGTCGATACGATCTTCTTGGTAGGCGGACTCGAGAGATAAAGGCGGAAGGGACGGATTATGAAGCGGTAGTGAAGTATGTCTATCGTGTTGGTGATGGGCTCAATCAATTGAAGAGCATAGAGCCTACCGGTATCCAAAGCGTCGAAGACTACAACAATGCAGGCAAGGTCATTAAGACAAAACGAAGTGATCTTAATGGTCAACTCATCGTGTTGAGTGAACTCAGCTATAACAGCCTGGGTCAATTGATTGAGCAGCAAGAATTTGATAACTTTTCGACCAGTTCTTCAATGGTAACTAACTACGAATACGATGCCAGAGGCAACCTTAGTAAAATCACCCACCCAGAGGGAAGGATAGAAGTCATCAAGCAAAACCCCGTCAAGATGACTATAAACTATTCGATACAAGGTTTGCTTTCAGAAATTCGTTCTTTTGATTTAATGGGTAACTTATTAACAAAGGAGCTGCTCAACAGTCATGGGAAACGGTTAGCGTTTTTCCAGAATACTTATGATGCCTTAGGCAACTTGGTGTCGAGCACAGACCAGAAAAGTCATACTGTTGAATACACCTATGATACCGCAGACCGAGTTGTTTCAACACGTCAAATCTACGATGGTGAAACGCTTGAAATATCAAAAAAATACGTCCGTTACAGCCATGATCTTTTGCCTGTTGAAACCAGTGTTAATAATAAAACCATTGGGATTAGGGTGTATGACGGGCTATCTCGCATGGTATCTGAAGTGTCGAGTTCTGGAACTGAAAAACAGTCTTTTAGCGGGGCTTCTCCAATTCCCACGAGGGTTGTTATGGCGGATGGTAATGAACTCGAGATAACGTACAATAAGTATTTGAAGAAAGCCACGGCCTATAATGTTTCAGGCAACGAAGCGTTGAATGTCACCTATCACTACGACGCAAAATCTGGTCATCTAGTACGTGCAGAGAATAAAAATCTCATCAGTGCTTATGTGTACTTTAAAGATGGGATGACGAGAGAGGAGATGGCGTTTTTCCCCAATACGTCTGTTAGACTTTTTAGCTTTGAACAATATCACCTTTCAGGCAGGCTGGATTTTAAGCACGATTATTTTGGTAACGTCGTTAGATACAGCTATGACCGCTACGGAAGAATGTTTTATATCGAATATATTAAGCAAGATTCGAATAATGAGAGTGTCCATACATTCAGCACTTTAAATTATGATCACTATAGTCGCTTGGTCGGATGTGATACTTATAGGGGAAATGATCACCTTCAAATTAAACTAGAATTAAACGATGTCGGACTAGAAACGAAAAGAAGTGTTCATCTAAACTCTCAATTACAGTTTTCTTTGCAACAAGTTTATAACGATGAACTTCAAATCAGCCTAAAGACACTCGAAAGAGACAACAAAACAACGGTTGAAAAAATGTCATACGATGATTTCCATCGACTAGTTGATTATCAGTGTGATGGCTTTGAACACCCCAAAGATACATTTGGCAACAAAATCATTCGACAGCAATATAGTTATGACTTGTACGGCAATATAACCAAACTTATCACGTTTTTTTCAGACGGTACCGACAATATTTGTACATATACTTATGATACTGATGACGTGGTGCGTCTTACGTCAATCTCTAATACCCACATTAGCTACTCTGAATCGGCTAACTTAACTTATGACACATCAGGAAACATAACTAAAGATGAGCGGGGGGCGCTTTATCATTATGACGCTCTTGGTCAATTGAATTCAACTTCTCTGCCTATTAACAACAAGTCTTATCAATTCGAATACGACGCTCAAGGGCGTGTAGTGGCGCAAATTGGGCAAGACGAACCCAAGATGGAGCTTTATTATCAAGGTGACCAGATAGTCAACGAATTATACGATGGATGGCACACTTGTTACCATAACGTGGGTGGTTTATGGACGGACCGTACTATTTCTTCGTACCTCAAGTTTAATATCAGCCCTTCAAATTATGATACCTCGGTGCATCTTGCTGAACATCAATACTTACTAGGAAACGCCCAACATAGTGCTATCGCTACTCTAACCTCACACCATGGCGATGATACTATTTCGACAGAATACAAAATGTACACCCCCTATGGACAAGGTTGAGGTGAAGGCGTGATTTATAGAGGAAATGTTTATCATGAATAAGAATTATGGTTCATCCGGTGTTAATCAAAGATATATAGATCTATCAAAAAGAACTTTTATCAAGTATTCCACCTCATTGGCTGCTTTATCCCCGTTTATTTACTTTACTCCAAGATTTCTCTTAGCTGGCGAAGCCTTTAAATCAAAATTTGAATCTTCAGGGTTAATTGTGCCTGTTAAATTTTCTCAGAGTCGGTTAGGTTTTAATGGCGAACGTGAGATTAGCGACATTGGTTCAGGGCTATATCATTTAGGCAATGGTTTTCGGATTTATAGTTCAGGTTTGACTCGCTTCCATTCTGCAGATGTGTTGAGTCCTTTTGGAGAGGGAGGGAGTAACTCCTATAGCTATTGTTTTGGCGATCCTGTGAATTTGCGTGATCCCAGCGGAAAGTTTGCGATATCCAGTTTAATTATAGGGGCGATTGTAGGGGCAATTCTAGGGGCGGGCATCTCCGCAACTGCAGAAGGAATTCGTGCGATAGTGACGGATACGCATTTTGAATGGGAACAAGTTGGGATTGGGGCCGCACTTGGCTTTATCTCAGGAGGATTTGGCGCGGCAGCAACGGGAGCAAAAACCAGTGTACAAGTGGGCCTCGCGATTGCTGATGCTTCTGTGTCAAGTGCAGTTAGCTTTGGTCTTGAATTGGCGACTGGCTCAAGTGCCAAAGATGCCGCTTTAAATGCGGGAATTGGGGCGGTAATAGGCCTTGTAACGTTTGGGGCAGGAAGAGGGATCGGGGTGGCTCGTAGCAGAAGAGCATTGATGGCTACACGACGCCAAGCGATGGAGATGGTTGAGTTAAGACATTGGTCCCCTCTTGAAGATCTCACGACCATAACAAGGCAGCGCTCACCAGGTTATCAAAGAACAGCAGCTATCTACAGGAGCGCCGACGATTATGTCTACAGCCATGGGGGGATTGGGTTAACCATGACGCCAGATGGTTTTAAAACAGCTGGACGGCTTGCGGAGTATCTACCAGAGGGCGCGCGAAGCGTTCAGAGGTTTAATTTGCAAACCTGTTTCGGGGCGACCGGAGGAAGCATGTTTTCTCAAGGGCAGGCTTTAGCCAATCATCTAAATACTAGAGTGGTTGCTTGGCCAGGTAACTACGTCCGCAACCTACCCGCAACTTCAGGGAGAGTGTTCAGACCTCAAGCCCCTGCATTAGCCAGGGTGACCAATAGCTTCAATACCGCGGCTGGTAACCTGAATAAACTCGTCATTTATGGTAGGAATCCGTCTTGGTTATGATAGTTAGAATGACAGTAATTTTTAACTAATGTGCTTTTTTACAAAAAATCTAGAGGTAAGTTGGTGGGGATAGGGGTTGTTGCCAAATTTGGGTAAAAGTAAAAAACTTCTGTCTGGCCTTTTGCCGAGTCCCGTCCTATGGCTAACTTTTAGTTCAAATGGAAACATAATATTCTCCCAGTTTGGTTGTTTATTTCATTATTGTAGCGGATTACTACAGGTGGATGCCGGCATTGCAACTGAGCTTGAAGCAGCAGCGAGTGAGAGCGTCCGGTTATTGGTTCTTTATCATCGAGGGGGAATTCACGCTCAAGCGATAATGTAACACTCTTCTTGTCTGGGCCTTCATTAGTATTAGAAGTGCTTATCTCACTGGCATATGACACTTTTAACATTGAAGGTTGCAACCCGATCGCTGTCGCATTCGCAATGAGCAACCTAGGCTCGGTATCACCTTGTTGAACAAAACCAGCAGAACGGGCTGGTAGGAGTAACTCTAACTCGAGGGGCGAGTCGTTGGGGATGATGCTTAAAATCGGTGTGCTTGGCTGCCCACTTTGGCTTGATAGGCAAGATAAAATGGCGACCACTTAAGTTAGGTGTGTTAGTAGAGGGGATGACGAGCGGAGATTGCATTGTGTTTGCTGAAGTCAGTCGAATTGCACGTTCAACGTTACAAGTACTAGAGGTACTCGAAGTGTGCATGAAAAAGAAAATTAATGTCTATATTGCAAAGGAAAACTTACAGTTATATGGCTCGAGGCAATCTCATATCACCGCTAAGGTGCTAGGAATTGCGGCAGAAATCGAGCGTGAGTTGATCTCGCTGAGAACGAAGGAAGCGCTCGCCGCCAGAAAGAAAAACGGAATGATTCTCGGAAGACTGAAGGGCCAAGCCGAGAGGGTGAAGCGCCGAGTACGCTGCGTGACTATATGAAGCTAAGGGTTAAGAGAGTTATGAAAAGTGTTTGGCGGGAGACATGTGCTTACCAAAAACGGCTGCAATAATGAGGAGCTCTTGTTTTCGAATGTAGTAAATCACATGGTGCTTCGAAGGAAAGCGGAAGTAGTCTTGGCCCAACTCTGAAACTTCTATGCCGATCAACTTATTGCTAGCCAGTAATTCCATTGATTACTTTAGTTCTGAAAAGTAAGTGGTCCATTGTGTTTGCCCCCATCGCTCTAATGTATAGCGACGAATATCAATGAGATCAGACTGCGCTGCATAAGAAAGCTTATATTGCGTCATTAATCAAATTTACCTTGGTCAAGTGCATTCATGAAATCGTCACCGTCGACTAGGTTATCTGATAGAAAATCGGCCTCTGCTTGTTCGAAGCGCGATTTCACCACCATCAATTTCAGGGCTTCAAGTTGCTCATATTCTTCACAAGACATCATCACCGCAACCGGTGAACCGTTCTTATTGATTTGTACGGGTTCACGTTGAGCCTTCATTAGTAAATCGCCAAATTTAGTTTTAGCTGTATTAGTAGTAAGTGATTGCATAATATTCTCCTTTTCGTTCATTATAAACGAATCTAACGCTTTAACTGATTTGTATGATTTTAGTTATACGGTTAATCCAATGGCGTGTCCATAAAGGTGTAATTTAGTGGATACGACTTGTTACCCCTCTCAGAACTGTCCAGTTAGTCTTTTAAATGTATATGTACACTTAATTAAAACTATCTTAATGTTCACTTTAGGGTTCATTTCATGAAAATTGGCTATGTCCGTGTCAGTATTCAAGACCAAACGCTCGACGTTCAACTTGAACAGGTTAAAGCTATAGGTTATGAAAAATTCACCAAGAGCAAGCGAGGGGGGGAATCCCCAGAGAGAGAACTGCTTAACCTGTTGCTGGACTTTGCGAGGGAAGGGGATGTTATTCACGTTACTAAAGTCGACCGTATTTTGATCGTAATACCATTGATGCTTTGCAAATTGCTGAGCAGCTAGCGAGAAAGAAAGCCGGTTTGGTCTTTCATTACTTGGGCGATTTGGATATTAACAGTGATGTGGGCAGAGCGCGCGCTCAGAAGGGAGGCACCTCTAAGACGCTCACCAACTCATTCAAGAGATTGCAAACCAAGGCATGAATAAACTGCGCTCAGTAAAGAGTTAGGGTGTAGTCGGACGACTGTTTATAAGGTCTCGGGATAAAAGTGTAGGTGAATTTGTAAAAAATCGTATTTTGCAGGGCAGCAGGAAGATATATGTTAACTTCAAATTAAACCTTTACAAAAACGAGATAATGGATAATAATGTTATCGCTCTGTTGTTCAGAGTTATTAAATGAAACATCAAGTTGTAAAAGTAAAACCCTCAGAATTCCTCGTTATTGTTGTTTTCCTCAGTGTTTCCCTTAGCTTCATAGATACATTAAATAATTCCAGCTCTCAGCGCATCGCATTTTGCGATTAATTTTTATCTTATATAAGGGACACAATATGTCTAACAAAACAAATGGCGTAGTAAAATGGTTTAACGAAGAGAAAGGTTTTGGTTTTCTAACTCAAGACAACGGCGGTGCTGACGTATTCGTTCACTTCCGTGCTATCGCATCTGAAGGTTTCAAGACTCTTAAAGAAGGCCAACAAGTGTCTTTCGAAGTAGAGCAAGGCCAAAAAGGTCTTCAAGCTGCAAACGTTGTAGCTGCATAAGATTTTAAGTAGGCGCGAGCGGAGATACCGCTTGCGTCACTTCCCCCATCTTAGAGTACTTATTTATAACTCCCCACGAAAATATCCAATATTCTCCCAATACTTTTTGTATTTGTCGTTACGTTTCTTATTTACTTCGTTTTTATAAATAAAATTATTAATATATCTCAATAGTAGTATCTCTAAAAGACTGCTAGCTTCGTTATATCTAACGAAAATAAATAAGGATCAACCATGTCTCGAACAACAGGCCGTAAACTTTTTTGGTTTCAACAACAAAAGAAAAAAACGATAAATAATAAATAGGAATAGTATGAAGATCACATTTAATTTATTTAAAGATAATCTCTCTTGGGGTGGGATTATTCACCAACTTAATGGTGATGTTTTAAGGCGCCACGTGTTAGTGAGCGGAAACGTGGATGATATGAATATTAAATTTTCATACTGCGAAACGACTTTAACAGGCAGCATTACTGATCAACATGATTGTGTACTTGGTGATTTTAGTATTTTGGCTTAAATCTAAAGCACAGGCTTGTAATTAAGCTTACTAATAATTGATTACACAGTTGTCCGACTGAACCCTAACTCTTTGTTGATTGTGTGCTTGATATCTTGCTCCGTAGGCTATTGACTACTTTGGTAAAGCGGCTTGTTAGGAAATCGGTCGACATGCATTCCTCGGCTCGTAATCGCCCCCTGATTTCATTGTAATACAGCAAGATGCGCTTCTTCATATTTCAGCGGAGGCGGAAATTGTGGTGTAAATGACTCTATATGCACCTCTATTTATAAACCCTAGCCCTTAAAGTGCTTTATCAAATACTTCGGGCGTAATGTTAATATACCAATCTAAATTTACTTTCTTGCGCCTGATTAGCCCTCGCTCCTCAATAATTTCACAAGATACGCGGAAGTTGTTTGGAGGGACCTCTCTCCTAAGAAGTTGGTTAATAGCATGGTTGACCACCGTAGACTTACCTTCTTTGACTCCCTTCACGAATCCCTTTGCCAAACAACTTAATATCTCTTTTTGGATTTGGCTGAGTCTTTGATTTCTCATTTCATATTTTTATTATTCCTTGTAGCAATGATTAAACTTTAAATTTGAGAAGGAGGGTATGTTGTTTGGGTATACCTTATTGTCACTAGTTGAAAATTGCACCTAACCATTAAATGTCATAATATAAATGACATACCTATTTAGATCATAACCTAAAAGTCACTTAATCAAAATTATGTACATATTTGGATACTTAAGAGCATCAACTATCGAACAAGATGCAGAAAGAGCAAAAAAGACCTTATCAGAATTTGTTGAACAAAAAGGACTTCGTATTGCTGCTTGGTATGTTGAGCAAGAATCTGGCGCTTCGTTGCAAAGACCTAAATTACTGCAATTATTAAGTGATGCTAAAAAAGGGGATTTGATCATGATTGAGCAGATTGATCGACTCTCTCGTCTAAATGAATCTAGTTGGTCTAAATTGAAAGAAATGCTGTACGAGAAGGAATTGAAAGTCATTAGCTTGGATTTACCAACTAGTCACATCGCCATGGCTCCTGAAATATCCGATGAGTTCACGAATTCGATGATTAAAGCGATCAATAACATGATGATGGATATGCTCGCGGCGATTTCTCGTAAAGATTACGAAGATCGACGTCGACGCCAAAAGGAAGGCATAGATAAAGCTAAGACAATGGGCAAGTATCGAGGAAGAAGGCCCGATTTAGAGTTGCACGAACAAATCTACAAACTTCGAGTTCTTAAGGAGATGAGCATCAATGAAACAGCTAAGTTTGTGGGAGTGTCACCACGAACGGTCGTTCGTGTCGTCAAAAGAATGAGAGTTGAGCGTAACGAGAGCTAGGCATGTCTCACATCATGTTGGGCCGGAATCGAGCAATTTTATAGCAGAAAGCGAAGTGATAGCGCTATTCGTGAGGGTTGTCTTCGTAAAGCAGGAGCCTCGCCCTTAAACTAGCAAGGCTTTATACTTTCTCGGCTAATGAGAAAGTTGTGCTAGTTCGTCTTTATTCAATCCTGTGACATCCATAATGGCTTCCTGATCTAGACCATTAAGCATCATCTTGCGCGCCATCTCCTTGAGGGCTTCTTGGCGTCCTTCTTGGCGTCCTTCTTGGCGTCCTTCTTGACGTCCTTCTTGACGTCCTTCTTGGCGGCCACGTTGCTCGCCTTGTTGGCGCAATTGTTCTGCAATAGTCATAAGTGTGTCCTCGTGTTTCGGTACTGATGAGGCTAGTGACGTAATTAACGCCTCTAGGTTGTTCGTTTCACCCACTTGGAGTAAGTAGCTCATCAATGACTGTACTTGCTTATCTGTAGTGTAATCGGTTAAGAGCAATGTGACCAGAGGCTCAAAGAAATCCATGATATCCCGATGCCTTGCGTGCTTTTGGACAAGCTCAAGCAATGCGATGCGGCGATGCTGCATTATCTCATCATCGGAGATGACCGTGACATCGACTAATGGAAAATCTTGAGTATAGAGCGCTTTAGCTATAAGAGGGTTAACGAACCCTTTTAACCAATTCATCTCATACGGGTAGGGCGAGACCTTACCATGGTAAAACTGCAACGGGATCACCAGAGGTAAACGCTCATGGCCAGCTTCAATATGTTGCTGCATGGCGGCGATAGCGTAACGCATTAGTCTGAATGCCATGTGTTTATCTGGTCGACTCTGGTGCTCGATTAACGCGTAGACGTAACCTTCCCCCTGAGACGTTGTAAGAGAATAAAGGACATCCGAATAGTAAGGCCGTAAACTTTCTTCAATAAAGCTGCCTGATTCGAGTTTTAGGGTCGTCAAATCACAGATTTCACGCAGCTCAGCAGGCAGGTGAATGTCCAATAAGTCCTTAGCGGTTTCTGGATGAGTGAGAAACTGCTTAAAGAGGGCATCATGTGGGGTTGGCGTGGTCTTTTTCATTTTATTATCCTAACACCAAATGAGTTAAATCAGTATCACGATAGGGATTCTGCGCTAGCTTAATTTCTGCTCACGTATCAATTTAGATTATTTAATGTGATTCCCAAGGGAGGTTGACGGGGGAGTGTAAAATGAGAGCAGAGTGCAACAATAGTTAGCCACGCCTAACATTAAGTAGGCTTTCTAACAAAACTCTATTAATCGATTAGGTTTGTAGTAGAAAGCCCCTCTCAATTAGGCCTTTTTCTACAGCGAGATTTATATGCTATAAACGCTGTAACAACAATGGTTAATTGACTAACATGTATCGCTCGGGGATGTTTTAAAATCATCAAATTTTAAGATTAGGTTTTTTGGTGAAGTTTGTGTTTTGGGGAGTCACACTTGGAGTTCTGTAAATAAGTGTACGTTATAAAGCCAAAGTCAAAATACCAAGGGTAGCGAGTAAACAAGAGACTATTTTCGTTTTAAGGTTCGTGCGCTCTTTTAAAAAGAAGTAACCAAAAAGAATATCGAGGATGAAGGCTCCTTGGAATAAAACCATGACTAAACTAAAAGCGCTAGTGTTAAGCACTTTTAAGAGAAAATAGTAGCTTGCTGTTCCGCAAGTGGCTGTTATTACGGCGTTAAATAGAACTTTTTTGATTAACCTATAATGAACTTTAAATAGTAGAGGCGTAAAAAAAGCGGTTCCAGAAAAACCGATAAAAAGGATAACGCTAGTAGGTAAGTACAACGTAAGTACTTTATCAAAACCAATGGCTAGAGTGAGAAAGATTGGCGCGAGCCACGCGTGTAGATTGTTTGAAAAAAGAATATCTATTTTGTTACTTTTGCTGATGAGCAGTGAAGCGATAAGTATGAACATAACGCCCATTATTTGAAGGAAAGTAAGTTTCTCATTTAAAAAGCTAACTCCGAACAGAGCACTCCAAATGATCTTTGTTTTAGAGATTATCGAGACAACGCCTAATTCAATTGAAGTACGAGCCCTAAAGGTCGAGTATGCAAACCCAAGCCATGAGAAAACACTGAATATACTTAAAAGCAACAGCTCCCAAAGTTCGCTTGTATTGTCGAATTTTGTAGGGATTTGTTCGATTTCGAAGATAACAAACAGAGCAGCCAGTAAACTGCATGTAATTTGATAGGCTATTAAATATTCATTACATAAAGGATTTTTCTTAAGAAAGACTCGTGAAATCCATTTGTCTAATGAACTTAAAATAATAGCTATAGCTAGTATGGAGTATGAACTTATCATTGTTTCTCAATGTGAATCGAGGTCTTGCATTTTATGAGTTCAAATAGTTTTCGGTTATTGGGGCTACTCTCTTCTCCTTTAGTAATAGCAACGTGATTATAATCAGTTTCAATTTTAGCTATGACATTTGGAATGACGCTTTGAAGCATGAGTAATTCGAAAACCAATTTACTTAAAGGAGTTCCGGGGAAAAACTCTTTCTTTTGGAACTCACCCGGCCAATGCGCCCATCCCCAATCTTCTATGATGTATATCCCACCTGATTTTAGATAAGGGAATGATGTCAAAAAGGCGGCTTTTGTTGGTTCATATAAATGGCTGCAATCATCAATAATTAGGTCTACATTTTTTTTTGGGGAAGTGTGATTCTAATATTTGAATGAGCTTGTCTGTATGATCTTGCTTTACTCCACAATAAGGCTCTATTACCGAGTGTGCTGAAGATCCCTTTCGGTATTGACTTAAGGCTGGGTGTTCTTGGCGTTCGTCTATGCCTATGATGGAGTCAAGGGTGAAAATCTTATCGAGTAAAACGAGACTAGCACCGTGATATAACCCAAACATCAATAATGTTCTTTGGAGTCAAAGGTGCACAGATTCGTGCCATTGATTTGGCGAATGAAGGATCTTTAACTAGAACGAAATTATTTTCCGTAGTTTTCTTTTTGGGACTTCCCCAAGAAACCAAATTAAATCCAACTTCATCAATAGAGAAGTGTTCTTCATTATGCCAGCGTATTTTATCCCAAGGGTCATTATAGTTATCCATATCTTATATATGCCTGATGATTTTTGACCTGTGATTCTAGGGTATATATCGATTTTAAATTAATAAATTATCAGTTAATTATTAATTCAATCGATATTAGTGGTTTAGTTTACCGTAAGTGATTTTATGTTTTCGGTGAAATTATGATGGTATCGAGGTACTTATTCTATAGTTACTTATCTATGGGTAAAATTTGGCCTCAATTGAGGACACCTTTGGCATTAGCAATCCTACAAGAGGGAGATAAGTTAATAATGCACTATGGTTCTTTTAACTTGAATGAGTTGGAGTTGAGTGACAATCAGACAAAGATGTTAGTGGAAACCGCTATCAGAGAACACAAAAAATATAATCTACCAACGAAATATTTGACGCTTAAAAGTATGACGCTCGAATGGGGAAAAAGTCTTAAAGCGGCAAATACTTCGTTGATAGCTTTGAGCAACAAATTACAAGTAGTAGGTCTGCTCATAGCAGAGTTAATTTTCTGAGACATAAAAGTAGTTCCGAATTTTTTGAAGTAATTGAGAGGAATATTTTCTTGCTTAAACAAGATAAAAATTCTGCCAAAAAGTTTCGTGAATCATTTGCTTCGGTGAATGGCTTTGTTGCGTAATTCAGTTTAGAGACAGAGCAGCCCCATTTCGCGTATTTCTTAGTCAATACGACAAGTTTCAGGCATACCTAATCCAGTAAGCTTGTTCAACGCTTTTATCATCGCGTAAGTTTCACCCACCTGTGCATTATAATTTATTAAGCTCAATCGTCCTCCTAGTAACTGTTTAACTCGATACATCGCCGTTTCTGAGAGTGAACGTTTGTGGTATCCATACCGCTCTTTCCAATACTTATTTGAGCCGTATAACTT
>NZ_CAWQUW010000015.1:0-81775 GCF_963898195.1 Vibrio sp. L3-7
ATCCCTCGGCGTTCGCGCTGTGCCGGTTCAAGTCCGGCCCGGGGCACCATCTATTTGATTGCTACTTTTAGTAGTGATTGAGAGAGTAGTTCTCTTAAAACACTCATTGAAGGCGCCTTGGCAGAGTCGCTATGCAGCGGATTGCAAATCCGTGGACCTCGGTTCGACTCCGGGAGGCGCCTCCATCATTTAGAAAAAACCAGTCCTTGTGGCTGGTTTTTTTGTATCTGAAATTCCTATCTTTCGTTGTATCTATCGTGGACTACCCAAACGTTTATATCGTGTAACTATCGGATGTTCCAATAAAGGAAAGCATTGCCTGAAGCGCGACTGAGGGTGAGTGTTGGACCTTTTGTAGAAGTACGTTGTAGACAGTATTAGCTTCAAAATGATTGATTTGAGGGTAAAGGATTGGTTCATCCAAAATCAAGTTAATCAACTCTTCGTGAGCATGAGACGTTGACTGTTTTAATTGCTTGAGAGCCGCTATCTGAATACTAATGTATGGGTGCTTTAACAAAGCTAGTAGCTCTGGTTCGTCAGTGGTATATGGCACTAAACAGGTTTGTAATGGAAGGCTTTCTAACTCCATAAGTTGCAAACGGTGTTGTTTTATCCAGCTTGTACCTAGCCAATCGACAATACTATCTAGGTTTGAGCAATCAACATCCACGATTAGCTCAAACACTAAATGACTAAGGTGCTGCGTTTCAATATGGGTGAAACTTATATTATTGCGATGTAAGGCAATAATTAATGCATGAAGCGTGGTTTTCGTGAGGTTCGCAACTGTTTGCTCAGAGCACAGCTCAACTAACCATTGTCTGTTTCTACAATGTTTGATTGCCAAAGGTTGGTTCGTTAATTCTTCGATATGGACTTGTTTCTTGGAAACACTTTTTGCTTGAGGTTTTGAATGTGTTGTTCGAGTTAGCGCTTCAAGTGTTGAAGTAACAAGTGGTTGCGCATCGTCTTCGCCAAAGTCATTTTTTCCTTGAGATTGAGCAAGCGCGAGGGGTTCTTGTTTCTCTGTAGTATCTGTGGTGAAAATTTCCGGTAAACCGATAACGAGCTCTTTTAGATAGGCTTGATGTTCGGTAAGTAAAGTATGAGCAAGGTGTTCAATGAGTTGTTGTCTTACGGAGTTACTGATGGTGTTAGATTGCAACTGTTGACGAATAAAGGCAACGCTTAGGATATGTGTTGTTTCGTCAAATAAGATATTGAGGCAATCGAGTTGAACTACTTCGTCTAAATTAGAGAATTTCTTGTAGAAAATCGGCATAAAACGATCGAGCTGCTGTTGTATATGCGAAATCTCTAAGCTCGAAATTAACCACAGTATCGCCGTTAGTGTTTGGGTTGGATGTTGTTGAACTTGCCATCGATTAATAAGGTGTTGCTTGTCACTGCTGCTCAATAATACGGAAACGGTTTTTATGGGTATTTCTGACCATAGCCCGTTATCTCCAAGGTACTTGAGAGCTATTTGATAATTCCAGCTCACCAATGTATCTAGCGATGTTCGTCTGATCTTTGAATCTGAGTGTGAAAGGCCAGTCAAGAATAGTTGTAAATACTCGCGGCAATTCATTTCTGATAAGCGCTGGAAGGCGATTTGTTGGCAACGTAAATCTTGGTGCTGAGTGCCTTTGTACAGCGAAATTTTATTTGATGTGCTTTTTAGGGCGACCCGGGTATCGGTTATGCGCGTTAGGTAATCGCCTTCTTCAAGTAAAGTGGTTGAATGACGAGATAATACTGAAATAAGACGGCTTCTCAAGTCTGGTTCTAGGTCATTTTGAAATAGGGATAATAAGCGCAGAGCTTGGTCGCGTTTTAAGTCATGTTCGTGATTATCCAAAATTCGCGCGGCATTTAAACGGATATCATCACCGTCATTCCAATCACCTTCCCAATAATCGCTGTCGTCGCAGATGAGTTCTACCAAAAACTCTTCAACTTGTTCTGAACCTTGATTGTGTTCAATAGCACTTAGTGCGGCCAATTTAACTTCGCTGTCGTCCCAATTTTGAAGGGTATGAATAATACTTTCGATAGGGGCGTGTTTGTCTAAAGCTAGGCATTCGAGGCTAGTGATAACGACATCGATGATGTTGGAATCCAATCCTTTTAACAATAAGTGCTTAGTGTTCGGAAACCTTGAGATAATTTGTATTGCCAGAATTTGATCGGACACGTCTCCAGTAAGAAAAACATGTTCGACATGGTTAAGTAATTTATCAAGAGACATCGGGTTAAGCACCACTGGATTAACAAGTTTGAATAATAACTCTTATCATTTCGAATTGTATGATCCTAATCATATCTTTAATGTTTCATGCGTTAATAATAGAGCAAATTAATAGTAATCCGAAAAGGAATGCCAATGAGCGCTTCACGACTAAGCTCTATAGGTCAAAGCTTCGCACAAAAAAGTTTTGTAGGATTGTGCGCACTTTTTTCGGTGAGTCTACATGCCGCTTTACCCCCCTTGAATATTGATCCAGCTAAAGCAGAGCTAGGTAAAAGGTTGTTTTTCGATACGCGTTTGTCTGGAGACGATTCGATATCATGTTCGAGTTGCCATATCCCAGCTCACGGTTTTTCGTTTCCAGAACCTTTGAGCCCTGCATATACAGGCAGTGATGGCTTTCGTAATGCACCAACACTGATTAATACCGTTTACAAAGAAGTCTGGTTTCATGACGGACGCATTGGCACTAATTTGAACGATGTGGTTCGGGAGAATATTACCGAAGACTGGTTAATGAATATGGACATGCGTTTGATGCAAGAGCGTCTAAAACAAGACCCCATATACGTCAAAATGTTTAAAGCGGCCAACCTAGGCGAACCTTCAAATGGAGGTGTGCGTAAAGCCCTGCCTGAATATCTAAAAACACTGACTTCGAATAATGCCCCTTTCGATAAAGACGAACTTAGCTTGTTGGCAAAGCAGGGAGAGCAACTGTTCTCAGGTAAGGGCGGGTGTAGCCAGTGTCATAGCGGCCCCTTATTTACTGATGGCAAGGCTCACAACACCGGTGTACCTGAGAACAACGAGATATTTCTAGACCCAATGAGGCATCAGTCTTTTCTGGCTTACAACATGTTCATGGGTGTTCAAGACTACCTCATTTTAAAGCGTGACGTCGGTGCCCACGTTCAAACTCATAAAGCTGACGGAAGCGATCGAGGTAAGTTCATTACTCCAACACTACGAGAGCTCTCCCAGACGGCGCCGTACATGCACAACGGAATGCTGCTCACTCTTGAGGAAGTGGTCGAGTTTTATAATCAAGGGGGCGGCACTGATTCCAATAAAGATCCACGCATAAAACCGCTCTCTTTAACGGTTGAAGAGAAACAGGCGTTGATAGCATTTTTGCAATCATTGTCCGGTGACCCGTTAGTAGGTAGTCAATATGAATGGCTAGAGTATGACTTCGGCTACGAGTTTACGGAGGACTGGTTAAATGCTCGCAACTAAAAAATTAGCCTGGCTGGTGGCTTCTTCTCTGTTTATGGGATGCGTTTTCTTACCAAATACTGTCAATGCAAGCCTTAAGCTAGCGCCGCTCGGCGAAGTTCCGATTCCTGCGGACAACAAACAAACACCCGAAAAAATTGAGCTAGGGAAAATCTTGTTTTTTGATGGACGTTTAAGCGGTGACACTACAAGCCCATGCTCTGGTTGCCATATTCAATCTCAAGGTTGGGGTTTTCCCGATGATCTTTCTATGGGATACCCAGGCACGGTGCACTGGCGTAATAGCCAAACGATTATCAACTCGGCTTATTACAATAAACTGTTTTGGGCGGGCAGTGCTATGTCATTAGAGGCACAAGCAAAAGATGCTGCGAAAGGTGCGGTTGCGGGCAATGGCGAAGATGACATTATGGAAGCGCGTTTGGCATTAGTACCAGAATACGTAAAACGCTTTAAGCAAGTGTTTGGTGACGATACACCAAAAATTCACAACGCTTGGCGTGCCATCTCTGCCTTTGAACGCACTATGGTTCAACGTGACACACCAATAGACAACTATTTACTCGGTGATGAAACAGCCTTGTCTGAATCCCAATTGAAAGGAAAAGCGTTGTTTGAAGGCAAAGCGAACTGTATTGCTTGTCACAACGGTTCTTTGGCATCTGACCAAAAATTCTACAACATTGGTGTACCGCCAAGCCCTTGGTGGAATGATGATGGCTTAGCGCAGATAACGTTTCGTTTTGAGCTTTATTCAAAAGGGGTCACTGAAGAAATGTACCGTACATTGAAGGCTGACCCAGGTGCTTACTTTCGTGCCAAACGTAAAGAAATGTTAGGGAAATTTCGAACGCCAAGCTTACGTTATACAAAGTACACCGCACCATATATGCACAATGGCACCATTCCAACTTTAGAAGCGGTGATCGATTTTTATGACCGAGGTGGCGTAGCTAATGACGGACGCACGACAGGGTTTCCTCAAACCAAGTCTGTTTTGATTCAACCTCTTGGTTTAACGGAACAAGATAAAAAGAACTTATTGAGCTTTGTTGAGGCATTCTCAGGTGAACAGATTTCTATTGATGAACCTAAAATTCCTGAATACCAACCGTTATTTACTAAAGAAGAACTTGCTGGGGTAAAAAAATGATCGTTGATTTGAAGCAAAATTCCAGTAAGGGACACAATAAATGTATGATGTCACGACGTGATTTTTTACTGTATTCAGGAGCGGCTACCGCTGTTTCAATAGTTCCTCTTTCCTTATTTGCAGGCACGGATTCTGAGACTCAGGTTGAAGGCCGTATTGTGGGTTATCCACGTAAGAAAATTGCAAAATTGAGCGAACTAAGTGATCACACTCCTGTTCATTTTCAGTATCCAGACGAAGGAAAAAACGCCATTGCGATGCTAGTTAAAGCCGATATTGAGTGCGGCGGGGGAATAGGGCAAAAGCGGGACATAGTGGCTTATTCAATGACTTGTACTCACCAAGGTGGGCCATTAGCAGGAGCGTATAAAGTAACAGGCGATCACCGTATCGTCGGGCAGTGTCCATTCCATCTGTCTACATTTGATTTGCGACGCCATGGCATTATGGTTTCTGGACAAGCGTTTGAAAGCTTACCTCAAGTACTGCTGGAGCTAGAAGGCGATGATATTTATGCGGTAGGGGTTATGGGTTTGATCTTTGGTCGAATGGAAAACCTAATCGATGTGGAGGTTGGTTAAATGAGTGAATCTTCTTTAAGCAATCAATCTCTTTTAAACCGTCAGTACCTCCAACCGACCAATACTTTGCTGCCTCCTGTTCATGCTGAAGTTATCACGACAGCCTGTGATTATTGTATCGTGGCGTGTGGTTATAAGGTTTACCGTTGGCCTGTAAATAGCCCTTCAGGTGGAGCCCGTGCTAACGAAAATGCATTTGCTGTCGACTTCCCCGTTCATGCATTACAAGCTTGGGTTTCACCACAGCAACATAATATTGTTTCGCACAATGGCAAACCACACCATGTTGTTGTGGTTGCAGACAAAGACATACAGGTGGTGAATAAAGGTGGCGACTCTTCGGTTCGTGGCGGGTTGCTTGCAAGGAAATTGTACAACCCTGAAACGCCGACCAAAGATCGTTTGAAGCAACCGCTAATTCGAATCAATGGTCAGTTGCAGCCTGTCGAGTGGGATTTCGCGCTAGATATTGCAGCTCAAGTCGGGCGCCACGTTATTGATGCTCATGGTTCAAACAGTTACTGCGTTAAAACCTACTCCTATCAGTATATTGAAAATACGTATGCGATAACAAAATATGCATTGCGTCATGTTAATACAGCTAATTTTTCGTTCCATGACACACCTTCAGATGTCACCGCAACTCCGGGCTTTCGAGACGCTGGTTTTGATAATTTCGCACCGAGTTATGATGATTGGGGCGCGGCAGATACCTTGATGATCTGCGGAACCGATCCGTATGAAACTAAAACAATTATTTTTACCCAATTCATAATGCCTGCGGTTCATCGTGGAATGAAAACCGTCATTCTAAATCCCCGCGAAACGGCAGGTATTGCATGGCTTAAAGCGCAAGGTGGCTTACATCTCGATATAAACCCCGGAAGCGACAACTTAGTCATTGGCGCTATTGCGCGAGTGATCCTGGAACACGGTTGGCAAGATAACGAGTGGATTGAAAACTGGGTCAATAACAAATGGGAATCGAGCTCAGGCTTTGGTCAGGGTACGCGTAACACACCTTGGCAATGGCGCACGACTTGGGGCAAATTCCAAACAGACGGTTTTGACGATTATAAGCAATGGAATTTATCTCAAAAAGAGTATGCGCCGGAATACGCAGCTGCGGTTGCTGGTATTGATGTCGAGAAGATCCACAAAGCTGCTGAAATGTTAGCGATGCCGGTTGACGGTAAGCGAGTGAAGTCGTCGATTGGTATAGAAAAAGGTTTCTATTGGTCGAACAATACCGGTAATACCAACGCTATTGCATCACTTGCAACCATTATTGGAACGGGTGGGCGAGAAGGGCGCGTTATTGGTCGATTTGGTGGTCACCAACGTGGAGGGTTGGCTGGTGGGAAATTACCACGAAACAAATCCCCTGAAAAACTGGCAGGTAGGCGCCGACGTTCAATAGATACCGACCGATATCTTTATTCTGGGCACACACGCATGGCACATGTTATTGGCACCACTTGGATTCAAGCCATGTGTGGTAGCTATGGCCTAAAAGAGAAATTCACCGACTTAACGACGCGTAACCCACACCAAGCGACTCGACGTGATAAACAACATATTATTGATGCTCTGAAAAAGCGTGCAGATTCAGGCGGAATGGTTGTCATTAATCAAGATATCTACTTGCGCGATCCTATTGGTAAACAATTCGCCGATATCATCTTTCCAGCAGCGACTTGGGGGGAAGAGGATTTCATGCGTGCTAATGGTGAGCGTCGATTGCGTCTTTACCAGAAGTTCTCTGATGCACCGGGTGAGGCGAAGCCCGACTGGTGGATTGTGGCTCAAATGGCTTCTCGAATGGGGTACGATGGGTTTGATTGGCAGAATTCGAATGATGTCGCCGAAGAGTCATCGCGCTTTAGCCGAGGAAGTCGCAAAGATTTCAATATGATCAAAGTCGCCGCTCATGCTGAAGGTAAAACTCTCCATCAAAAACTGGCTGAATTTGGTACCGAAGGTATTCAGGGGCCTGTTTTTTACAATTACGATACCAAAAAGCTAATTGGTACTAAGCGATTGCACGATACCGAAATGAGTTGGGATGATTTGGTCGAGAAAGGCTTACAAGACGGCCCACAAGGCGCGAATATCATGCGTAAACAACTCACGAGGTTCAACAGTCAGACAGGGAAGGTCAACCTTCAAAAGCATCCGTGGGGCTTGTTCAGTGATTTCCATGCGTGGCTTGCTCCCAAACAAGACGAGTTATGGTTTTCCAACGGTCGCATTAACGAAATTTGGCAATCAGGGTTTGATGATACTGAGCGTAGACCCTACATAACCCATCGTTGGCCTGAGAATTGGATTGAAGTTCACCCAGAAGACGCGGCAAAACGAGGAATCGAAGCTGGGGATGAGGTTTTGGTTTACTCAGAGCGCGTCGCAAATTTCAAAGATACGATCTTGGGTGTTGAATCGCACGACTTTCAGTTTAGTCGTCTGATGAAAAACGGGCATATTCAATTGGACTACGCGGAGATAAAGGCTGTGGCGATTGTCACACCGACAACGAAACAAGGTGTACTGTATTGCAATATGATGGACATGAAGAACCCAGCGAATGCGTTAACAACAAGGGTAGTTGACCAAATCAGTGGTAACTACAACTACAAAATGGGCGTCGCCAAAATAAAGAAAATTGGTGAGTCTAAATATAAGCGAGAGTTCCAAGGTTTCTCCTTTGCTCCGCGTAACATTGTGTAAGGGAAGTTTATGTTTGGCGTGTTATTAGTTTTGCATGTATTAGCGGCAACCATCTGGACTGGGGGTCACATTATTCTTAGCCTAGTTATCTTGCCTAAAGTCTTGAAACACCGTTCTCCAGAAATGTTACTGGAATTTGAGCAAGGGTATGAAAAAGTGGGTATGCCCGCTTTAGTGATACAAGTCGTTACGGGTTTGATGCTTGCTTATCATATGTTGCCGGACGTTAGCTTATGGTTTGATATGTCGATTCCGCTGGCGCATGGCATCGCAGCTAAACTGACGTTGTTATTTTTAACGGTTGTATTCGCTCTGGATGCGCGTTTTCGGGTGATACCTAAGTTATCTAAAGACAACCTTGTCGATATGGCGCTTCATATTGTGCCAGTCACAACCCTTTCAATTCTGTTTGTTGTGGTAGGTGTGTCGTTTAGAACGGGGTGGTTGATGTAGTTGTATATTAGGGAAGAGCATTCAACGTTTCCATTGACACAAAACAGCGCTAACTTGCGCTGTTTTTGTTGATAGAACCTTCTGTTCAACAGGTCACTGAACAAGTTTTTCGGCTTGATCGAGTAAACCCTGCATCTTCTTCTGAGCTCGGCGACTTACGCGTTTTTTAGCTGCATTGCGCGCTTCTTCAATGTTGACACCTGGATCTCCAACAACAACCAACGCAACCATTCCATGACGGTGATGAACTTTACATTTGATGCCATACACACCTGGCTTATCGAATGTGACTTCTTGTGCATTTGAACCTGAGATCATGATTGGTTTCACGCCTTCAGGCAGCATTCCTTGAATACTGTGAGCGGTATGAGATCCGACGGTACCTTGGAACAATACTTTGTCACCGGGTTCGATTTCTACATAGTCGGGGATAAATTGGTACATTTTGTCAATGTTTTCAGAGTTCATGTCCATGACTTGTTTGATTATTTTCGTTTCGGCAAGTGCAGGAGTGGCAATGATAGTTAAGATCAGTAGAAGTACACGCATGGTCGTTGGCTCTATTAAATGAGAATTATTTTCAACAATCTTAATTTATTCACCGCTCGGTTGGAAGTTTGATTTGATATAGCCCTGGTGAATCTGAAGGGTGTATGTGCTGGATCAATTAAATTAACATTTTGCTAATTGGGAAAGCTTTATCTTCAAGGTTAGTTAATAATCACAGGACATTTTCGACTTGTTTGTCACGATTTGTATTGAATAAAATAGATGACATTATGTTTCAATGTTCTTTTTTTGATCTTTGATTCGGGCGATACCTCTTCATAACTGCACATAGTTCTTCATGAATTTTGAAACTAACGTAATTTTCAGTGTTGTGTTAAGTCAATAAATGAAAATGATTGTTATTCAATTACGTTATTGCTAACCTATTGTGAAACTTTACAACACTCTTTCTAGTGCGCCAAAGTGTATATAAAATCCCGCTAAACCCTATCAAAACTACGGTTATTCGTTTGCTTAGCCTGATAATTAAGCAGATCTACCTCTTTTGTTCTACCCCTTTAGGGTAGTTTGTTTTCGTAATTGATTTACATCATATTTTCATTTTCTTTCATAATTCATTATTCGCGTAGTTAAGAAATATATAACCTTCAGGAATTCTTATGAGCAAGATGAAGCTAGTCGTAATCGGTAACGGGATGGTCGGTCATCGCTATATCGAAGATTTAGTCGAGAAGACAGATGTTGCGAACATGGACATTACGGTGTTCTGTGAAGAACCACGTGTTGCGTATGACCGTGTGCACCTTTCTTCTTACTTTTCACACCACACTGCAGACGAACTTTCTTTAGTTAAAGAAGGCTTCTACGAGAAAAACGGCATAAACATGCTGATCGGTGAACGTGCAATCAACGTTAACCGTGAGAAAAAAACGGTTTACTCAAGCACTGGCCGTGAAATCCAATACGACAAACTTGTTCTTGCTACTGGTTCTTTCCCTTTCGTTCCGCCAATTAAAGGCAATGAAGGTAAAGACTGTTTTGTTTACCGCACAATCGAAGATCTAAAAGCTATTGAAGCAACCGCTAAGAATTCTAAGTCTGGTGTTGTTGTTGGTGGCGGTTTACTAGGTCTTGAAGCGGCTGGTGCACTAAAAGCACTTGGCGTGACAACACACGTTGTTGAGTTTGCTCCTAAGCTAATGGCTGAGCAACTTGACCTAGCAGGTGGTAACCAACTTCGTCAAAAAATCGAACGTATGGGCGTAAACGTACATACAAGCAAGAACACGCTTGAGATTGCTCCTGAAGGCACTGAAGCTCGTAACGTGATGCGTTTTGCAGACGGAACAGAGCTCGAAACAGATTTCATCGTATTCTCTGCTGGTATTCGTCCACAAGACAAACTTGCTCGTCAAATGGGCTTGGGTATCGCACCTCGTGGCGGTATCGAGATTAATGATCACTGTCAAACGACGGACAAAGACATCTATGCGATTGGTGAGTGTGCGTCTTGGAACCAAACGTTCTATGGCCTAGTTGCTCCTGGTTACAAAATGGCGACTGTAGCGGTTGACCACGTTGTAGGTAATGACAGCACATTTGAAGGTGCTGACATGTCTGCGAAGCTTAAGCTTTTGGGCGTGAAAGTAGGTTCAATCGGTGATGCGAATGGTCGTACACCTGGTTGTAAGAGCTACGTTTACCAAAACGAAGAGCAAGAAGTTTACAAACGCCTAATCGTTTCTGAAGACAATAAGAAACTTATTGGAGCTGTAATGGTGGGTGATACCTCTGATTACGGTGACCTTCTTCAACTTATGTTGAACGAAATCGACCTACCAGAACATCCAGATGCATTGATTCTTCCTGCTCACGCTGGTGGTGAAAAACCAACGCTTGGCGCTGACTCATTGCCAGAAACCGCTGTTATCTGTTCTTGTTTCGACGTAACCAAGGGCAAGATTGCTCAAGCAGTCGCTGAAGGTCACCACACTATCGGTGATATCAAAGCAGTCACTGGTGCGGGCACGGGTTGTGGTGGTTGTATTCCACTTGTAACTTCAGTACTAAACGCTGAACTAGCTAAAGCGGGTGTTGAAGTGAAGAACGACGTTTGTGAGCACTTTGCTTACTCTCGCCAAGAGCTTTTCCACCTGATTCGTATCGAAGAAATCAAAACATTCGACGAGTTACTAGAGAAATACGGTAAAGGCTACGGCTGTGAAGTCTGCAAACCTCTAGCGGGTTCTATCCTTGCTTCTTGCTGGGGTGAACACATCCTTAAGCCTGAGCTAGTGAAACTGCACGATACCAACGATAATTTCCTAGGTAACATTCAAAAAGACGGCACTTACTCTGTTATCCCTCGTATGGCGGGTGGTGAAGTGACGCCTCAAGCACTTAGCGTTCTTGCGGATGTTGCGGCTGAATACAACCTTTACACCAAGATTACTGGTGCACAGCGTATCGGTCTGTTCGGTGCTCAAAAGGATGACTTACCAGCAATCTGGAAGAAGTTAATCGCGGCAGGCTACGAAACGGGCCAAGCTTACGCAAAAGCACTGCGTATGGCTAAGACATGTGTCGGTTCAACTTGGTGTCGTTACGGTGTTCAAGATTCAGTAGGCCTAGGCGTGATGATCGAGAACCGTTACAAAGGCATCCGTACTCCTCATAAGATGAAGTTTGGTGTGTCTGGTTGTACTCGTGAGTGTGCTGAAGCTCAAGGTAAAGATTTAGGTATTATCGCAACAGACGCGGGTTGGAACATGTACGTGTGTGGTAACGGTGGTATGAAACCTCGTCACGCAGACCTGTTGGCAAGCGACCTAGACCAAGAAACACTGTTGAAATACATCGACCGTTTCATGATGTTCTACATTCGAACGGCTGCTCCGCTTCAACGTACTTCGGTATGGATGGACAACCTAGAAGGTGGTGTTGATTACCTACGTGAAGTGATCGTTGATAACAAGTTAGGCATCAACGAGCAACTTGAAACTGACATTGCTGGTCTTGTGGGTAACTTCGCTTGTGAATGGACAGATACAATCAACGACGAAGCTCAACTTAAACGTTTCTCACACTTCATCAATGCTGATGACCGTGATGAAAATGTTGTGTTTGTTGATGATGGCCGTGAACAACACCGCCCTGCAACATTTACAGAAAAACACCCAGAAGCGAAGGGCGACATCCTTCACGTTGAACTGGTTTAATTGGGAGACGACATCATGGCATTTACCAAAGTTTGTAAGATCGAAGATATTATTCCAGGTACAGGTGTATGTGCGTTGGTTGGTGGTGAACAGGTTGCTATCTTTCGCCCAACCAAAGCTGAAGAAGTGTTCGCTATTAGCAATACTGACCCGTTTTTCCAATCAAACGTTTTATCTCGCGGTTTAACGGTTGAGCATAAAGGTGAGCTTTGGGTGGCAAGCCCGCTTAAGAAGCAGCGCTTTAACCTAGCAACAGGTGTTTGTATGGAAGACGAGAACTTTAGCGTAAAAGCGTATAAAACTCGCATTATCAAAGGTGCTGTAGAAATTTCAGCATAATCAGATACATATCAAGATTTGATAGTTCAAGGGTTCTAGTTCCCGACATTGCCTTAGCTCGGTAACTAGAATCTTTTCCTATCCAATTTTAACTTTTAAGGACAATCTTATGTCTGCTTTAAAACCTGTAGAATTTGTACAAACGATGATCGATGTCGGTGAAGCTAAGATCAAAACGAGTACTCGTGATCTTATCTTACGCGGCACTATGGCTGGTATCATCTTGTCTCTTGCTGTTGTAGTTGCTATCACTGCTATTACTCAAACGGGTATCGGCATTGTAGGCGCACTCGTGTTCCCTGTGGGTTTCTGTATCCTTAGTTTAATGGGTTACGACCTAGTGACTGGCGTATTTGGTCTTGCACCTCTAGCGAAATTTGATAACCGTCCGGGTGTTACTTGGGGTCGCGTATTACGTTGTTGGGGTCTAGTTGGTCTTGGTAACCTAATTGGTTCTCTTATTGTTGCTGCACTGATTGCTCAATCACTAACAATGAACTTCAGCATGGAACCAAACGCAGTTGGTCAGAAGTTTATGGCTATCGCAACGGCTCGTACTGTTGGTTTTGAAAACCTAGGCGCAGATGGTTGGATTACATGTTTCGTTCGCGGTATTTTGTGTAACCTAATGGTATGTCTCGGTGTAATCGGTAACATGACTGCTCGTACGGTTGCAGGCAAGATTGCGGCAATGTGGTTACCAATCTTCATCTTCTTCGCACTTGTATTTGAACACGCAGTTGTAAACATGTTCCTATTCCCACTAGGCATGATGCTAGGTGCAGATTTCGGTATCACAACTTGGTTAAGCTACAACCTTGTACCTACTATCCTAGGTAACATTGTTGGTGGTCTGCTGTTCACTTGTATTCCTCTATACTTAACTCACGCTAAAACGGCTCCGGCTCTAGGCGCGAAGTAATCAACTCGCTCTGTTGAATTTAAATAGAGCTAGCTGCTAAAACAAATTTAATAAGCCCCTAGCATAATGTTTTGGGGCTTTTTTGATCGTCACTGTCCTGAAATTAAACCACTACTGATGAGCTTGCAAACTGTGTGGTGGTCTATGGCCACCATTTACGGATAGGTGACTTTTAGAAAAATTGCCATTTACAGATAGCGCTCATCATCAGTTGGCAATAGGAAGCAAACGACGTAATAGATTGTTTTGTTATATAAACTTCTATCTTGATTAGAATTAAACGTGAAGTTTTGTCTCAACAACTGATAGTCTAAGAAGTAGGGATTTTGGTAATTCACATGAATTAACAGTGAATTGCTATACAGAATTAAGCTTGAAATATAACAAGCTAACTTTCGGAGCAAAGCATGTCAGAAGTATCGCCATCGAATGTTAATACAGGAAACAAAGGATTTGTTTCATTAGTAGGTGCGGGTCCGGGGGATCCAGATTTATTAACGGTTAAAGCGGCACGAGTTATTCAACAAGCCGATGTTTTGGTCTACGACCGACTGGTATCAAAAGATATCTTGGCCATGGCCAACGCAAAAGCAGAGATGTTGTATGTGGGTAAAAAACTCGACCATCATTGTGTACCACAAGATCAGATAAACCAATTGCTTGTGACTAAAGCACAAGAAAATAAGCACGTTGTTCGCCTAAAAGGCGGTGATTCCTTTATCTTTGGTCGTGGTGGTGAAGAGTGTGAAACGCTTGCTGAAAATGACGTGAAATTTGAAGTAATTCCGGGTATCACCGCTGCGGCAGGTGCAACAGCTTATGCCGGTATTCCACTAACTCATCGAGACCATGCACAAAGCGTTCAGTTTATTACCGGGCACCTGAAAAAGGATGGCGAAGATATTGATTGGCGTTCACTTGCTCAACACAACCATACCATCGTGTTTTATATGGGCTTAAAAGAGAGCCCTAATATTCAGAAAAATTTACTGGATAATGGTATGCGTGCAGACATGCCTGTGGCGATTATTGAAAACGGTACGCGCCAAGAGCAGAAGGTATTCCGTGGCGGGTTAAATGACTTGGCAAATCTAGCTAGCGAAGCGAAAAGCCCTGCTTTGATCGTTGTCGGTAGTGTTGCTCAACTTCATGAAAAATTGGCTTGGTTTAAAGAACAAGTTTAGTGAGTTTCTGGCGTTAAGGTCAGCATTACTAATGCTTAATTACCTTAATATTTAGTTACCTTAATGCTCAGTAGACTTAATTCATCGTTCACTTGAGGTCTAGCCAACTAACCTTGTAGGGGTTACTAAAGAAGCCTGATCAAATACTGCAGCGGCTGTTTTGTCGCTGCATTTCTTGTTGTCGCATTGGCATTTCATCAATGAGGTTGGTAAGCAAATTCCAATCTGTTTTCCCATTCCATCTGTGCTTTTCTTTGCCATCTTTTCCAATTAAAACAGCCGTATGTGACCCTTTTTGGATCTCGTAGCTGCTGGTTACTGCATCTAAATTAAACTCTTCATTGAGCCAAGTCGGAATGGTATAGCCACTTTCTGCGATGACCATGACGACGACATCTCTTTCGTCCAGCTGGCAATTGTTGATCAACACCTCGTTTAAGAATTCTTTGACCACTGAGTCTTCAGTAGGAGCAAAATAAATCACACTACGATGTGGCAAAGCTTTTGAGTGGGAGTAGGCTGGGTACGCGAGGGCTGGGTTCATCGTTAAGCTCATTATCATCACCGTGCTGATGCACAGCAGTTTTGTTAACCATGACCCCCAGATAGCTTCGGGTGAACCATTTGCAACTAGCAGCACGTCAGTCGTATCGGTGCTTGCGGACGATTTGAATATTTGTCGATGCTGCATAGCCAAACTCCGTTTGATAAGCGGTTGAAATAAAGAGCGCTCTGAATGCTCTCTATCTAAAGTGTAGAATCCAAAGCCTTTACGTTCCAGTTGAAAGCAAGTGCATTAACTATAGTGAGGTTCACGCTAAATAAATTTAGGTTTGCGTTCACGAGAAATGAGCTCAAGAGGCTTAAGTTTGCGTTAAAGAGACTTAGGTTTACGTTAACGATAGCTAACAGGTTCATTTTTATTAAATAAAGCGACTCGCATTTTGGTATTGAGTAGAATAGGGTATACGGAAAATCTAAAGGTATGAATTTATGGAAAACATAGCAATATTGGTCGACGTTCAGAACGTTTACTATACAACGCGCGACAAATACCGTTCTAACTTCGACTATAACCAGTTTTGGTATGTTGCCACTGAAGGGCGTAACGTTGTTGCAGCCAATGCTTACGCGATCTCTAGCCAAGATCCTAAACAGCGTCAATTTCACCATATCCTGCGTGGGGTTGGCTTTAGTGTGAAGCTAAAACCGTTTATTCAGCGTCGAGACGGCAGTGCAAAAGGGGATTGGGATGTCGGTATCGCGTTAGATGCGATAGAACTTGCAGAGACGGTTGATAAGATTGTTTTGGTGTCTGGCGATGGCGATTTTGAAATCCTTGTTGAGCGAATCAAGGAGCGCTTTGGTAAGCCTGTTGAAGTGTATGGTGTTCCGGGGCTAACTGCTCAAAATCTTATCGATTCTGCGTCAAAATTTGTACCGATTGAAAAAGATTTCTTACTTTAAGAGAAATCTCGTATTTTATAATTGAAATCAATAATAACGATAATTAGAATGCAAACTATTATTATTTATCGGTTTGTATGATGTCGCGCGTTTTAGTTGTTGATGATGATATTCAGTTATGTGAATTGTTGGGTGAAGTCTTAGAAAATGAAGGGTATCACGTTGATACCGTTCATTGTGGTGAGTCTGCGCTTGAGTTCATCCAGTCTCACCCAGTTGATTTAGTCTTACTTGATGTAATGCTGCCTAACCTCAGTGGTATTCAAGTTGCTAGGCGAATTTGCCAGCGATTTGCTACACCCATTCTTATGCTGACGGCTCTTAATGACGATGCCTCGATGCTAGACGGTTATCAAGCGGGTGCCGATCAATACATCGCCAAACCTTTCAATGTTCCTGAACTACTGACTCGCATCAAGGTGATCTTGCGCCGCGTTGGTTTTGAACGTCAAAGGCAATCTTTGGCTTCATCTAATCAGGGCTTGTGTGAACAACTTTCTCGTTTACCGTTAACGGGTACTGAGAAAGAACTGCTTGATTACTTGGTAAAAAATGACGGTATTGTTGTATCTAAATCTGACCTTCAAATCCATGTTCTAAAGAAAGAGCTCTGTCCTTTCGATCGTAATTTAGACATGCATATCAGTAATATACGTCGAAAGCTCGTTCAGGCAGGCTTGTCTAAGCAACACATCAAAACCGTTCGTGGTAAAGGCTATAGCTACCTAGAGTCGGTAGGGGTATGAGTCAGAAACTGCTGCGTTGCCCTGATTTTATTGCCAAACGTAAGGATGGCTTAACGTTCCAGTTGTTCAGCTACCTGACGGTGATTTTGGTAAGCATATTAATCCTTCAAGGCGTGGCTGAACGAGCGTTGATGAAGGCTTTGTTGAAGGTACCAGAATCCGTCAAAGCCGAAATGTTGGATCTTGCGTATCAAGCTAATGTGCTGATCGAAGAAGGGGATATGGATGAGTTAGCTGACTGGGGCAATGCTCAAGGTTACTATCTATTTGTGATCGATGAAAACAATCGACCAATTACCCATCGACACATGCACCCGCACTTTGAATTCAAACTGAAGTACCTACGTACCTTAGATCATCAATTAAGTGATCGTGTCAGTAAGCCTATCTTCGGACTGCCACTTGATAATGGCAAAACACTGGTTATTCAACTGCCGCACCAGTTCCATCCTGCTAAATCCTTTGCTCCATATTCCTATATGCTCAAAGCCTTGATTGCATTGGTCGTATTGACACTGTTCTCCATTATTATGGCGAAAAGCCTTCAGCAACCTCTGGATCGTTTAAGGGAAGCAAGTCGAAGATTAGCGCAAGGGGATTTCTCGGTGAGTGTTGTTTCAGAGCTTGATTCAACTACGCGTGAATTTAACGAACTTGCCCATGACTTTGATCACATGACGGTTGAGATTAAGTCTCTGGCTGAAAAGCAGCGTCGTTTGATTCGTGATGTATCACATGAGCTTAGAACGCCACTAGCAAGGCAGAACCTCGCATTGCATCTATTGCGTAGCAAGGTCGATGATAAGAGCATTGGCTTGCTTGAACGAATGGAAAGCGAAACGGAAGAGATGAATAAGCTTGTTGGTGAGATCCTTGAATTCAGCCGTCTAGAAACGTCTCGCTATGACTCCAAGTTAAGCTTGATGCACCTTGAGCATTACTGTTCGATGCTCATCGCGCAGATGCAAAACGACTTAAAGCCGAATCAAACCTTAGTCGGTGATTTAGAGACGCCAACATCAATGGTTAATGTTGATGAAAGGTTGCTCCTACGAGTTATCGGTAATTTGGTCGGTAACGCAATTAAATATGCTGGCGAGAATACACATGTTGTCGTAACTACTTATGAACTGTTAGTCGATAAACGTTACAGTGTCATATCTGTGGAAGATGACGGTGATGGCATTCCTGATAACAAGATTGCAGGGATTTTCGATCCGTTTACTCGCATAGAGTCAGCCCGAGATAAACAGTCTGGTGGCTATGGATTAGGCCTCGCGATCGTCAAGGAAGCGATGGGTGTGATGAATGGGCATGTAACTGCTGAGAACAGAGACGGTGGGGGGCTTAGAGTGAACCTTATGTTCCCAATCGTCGATTAGCTTCCCGTTGTTATGCGTTGTGCTCCATAGATAACGATGACTGAAAGCGTGCTGAGAATCATTGCTTAGAAATATAACTAAGTAATATAGCTTAGAAACATAGCCCAATAAAAACGCCACTGCAGATGCAGTGGCGTTTTTGTTTATACGCTTTTGATTATCAGCTAAGGCATAGCCATTAATTACGCCTCAGTTTGAAGGTAAGAGCGACAGAGAAACTAGATTATGCCTGTTGGCGTGCTAGCTTAACTTCTTCTTCTTTCTCACCAGCTGCTGGGTCATTGAAGCGAGCTTCGTCAAAAGAACCTTCAGACTTAGCCACAATGATAGTTACGGCACTATCACCTGTGATGTTTACAGCGGTACGAATCATATCAAGAAGGCGGTCAACACCCATAATAAGCGCGATACCTTCAAGCGGTAAGCCAACTTGGTTCAATACCATCGCTAGCATAACAAGACCAACACCAGGAACACCTGCAGTACCAACAGACGCCAATGTCGCTGTTAGGATAACCATCAAGTAGTCACCCATCGTAAGGTCAATGTTGTAGGCTTGTGCGATAAACGCCGTTGCAACACCTTGCATGATAGCTGTGCCGTCCATGTTCACTGTTGCACCTAGTGGTACAGTGAAAGAAGCGACTTTGTTATCTACGCCCATACGGTTTTTAGCCGTTTCCATAGTTACTGGAATCGTTGCGTTTGAAGATGCCGTTGAAAATGCGAACATGATGGCATCTTCCATTTTACGTAGGAACGTAATAGGGCTTAAACCTGTGAAACCTTTTAGCATCGCACTGTAAGTAACCAAACCGTGTAGGAGTAGGGTACCTGCAAGTACTAAGAAGTATTCTGCTAGGTTCCAGATTGCGCTTAAACCAAGGCCGGAGAACAGCTTCGCCATCAAGAAGAACACACCATAAGGCGCAAGGTTCATCAGTAGCGCAACAAGCTTCATGATCACTTCGTTCAAGTCAGAGAAAACCGCAGCGATACGCTCGCCAGGTTTACCCGCTGCACTGATTGCAATACCAAACAACACAGCAAATACGATAACTTGCAGCGTTTTGCCCTCAGCCATCGCCTGAATAGGGTTGGTTGGGAACATGTCGATGATTACTTGGCCCAAAGAAGGGGCATCCGCTGATTTGAAAGAGCTCGCAGCAGTAAGATCCGCACCAGCTCCAGGTTGGAACAGGTTACCGATAGTGAGTGCTAGAGTGATAGCAACGGCTGTGGTACCGATATAAAGTGCAAGCGTTTTGCCACCCATACGGCCAAGAGTTGATAAATCTTTAAGAGAGCTCGTACCGCACACTAGTGAAACGAAGACTAGAGGCACAACAAGCATTTTTAAACTGGCGACAAAAATCTGCCCGCCTACTTCAAAGAGTCCATTAACGATGTAGTTGTTAACAAATCCGCTGTCTGCAAAAAGGGATTGAATGGTAAATCCCGTTAATATGCCCACGACCATACCGAGGATAACTCGACCAGTTAGAGACATAGGTTTCTTGGTATTCATTTAGAACACTCCTTATTATTTATAACTTTGATACCTTTTCAAAGTGAGCGGGAGATTAGCAGTCGGTTGATCAAATCGAAAAACAAAAAATGAGTTTGAAATTATAGATGTGATCAGAATCACTGATAATTGTGTAAATTAAACAAATAAAAACAAAATAATTCACCATTTATTTACATTTATCGAGGGTTTTATACATCAATCAGTCGTTTCAAAGGTAGTAAATAAGACAAGACAGTATTTTTATTGATCTTGGTCGCTTAGATTTATCAAGCCAATGACCTTATAGTGAAATGTTGAATTCATGTTTACAGATCTGCACGCTCAATTAACGTATTGAATTGATTGTGTTGAGCTATAGAAAGCGTGCGTTCAGTGGGTTTTACAAACCTTTACGAATGCAAAGAATGTAAATTTAATGCAAATGGTAATAGTTATCACTTATATTCACTCCCGAAATGATTCAGTGGTACCGGAAACGGTTCAACGAGCACATCAAATAACTAAAAAGTGTTCGAATAAAAGAATAAAGCGGAGTAAAGGACATGTTTTCAAAGAGCCCATTGGCCCTAGTGATCGGCGCGGTATTAGCTTCACCAGCAGTATTGGCAGAAACAGTAAAAACAGACGAGCACATGGTTGTTGAAGGTCGTGACTACGGTTACAAAGCCGACACGAACACAACAGCAATGCGCATGGAGGCGACTCAATTAGAGACTCCGGGACAAGTTTCAGTAATCGATGAGCAAATCATCGATGAACAGCGTGCTAGCACGTTAGGTGAAGTTCTTAAAAACGACGCATCTGTTGGTGCTGGTTCTAAGTCAACTAACCGTGAGCGTTTTACTCTTCGTGGTTTTGATTTAGACAGTAGCTCTGGTTACTTACGTGATGGCGTTCAACACTGGTCTCATTACCGTCAACCGGTAGAACTTTTAGAACGCGTTGAAGTATTGAAAGGCCCAGCAGGTCTGCTTTACGGAAAATCAGCACCTGGCGGTCTTGTTAACATGGTTTCTAAGAAGCCAACATACGAAACTCAAGTAAACGTAAGCCAAGATATTGGTTCTGATAGCTACACACGTACTACAGCAGATGTAAGTGGTTCATTGAATGATGACCAAACTTTACGTGCTCGTCTTATTGTTTCACAAGAAAACCAAGACTCTTACCGTACCCGCTTTGATGGCACTGATGTAGAGACTGACCGTTTTGTTGGTGGCTTATTTGTTGATTACGATATTAACGAAGACATCATGCTGTCTGTGCACTACGACCGCACCATTGAAGAGGGCGATTTAGACAACGGTTCTAAAATCGATACTTCTACTGGTAAAGTTATCGACCCTAACACGGTTAATGACCAACGTTTTGCTCAAACGGATAACGACGTTGCAAACTATGGTGCATCTGTAACCGCTAACTTGAACGACGCTTGGTCTGTTAAGACTGGTATCAGCCGTCAGTTCTACGAGCGTCAACGTACAGAATCGAACAACACAGTATATAGCGATAAGAGCGGCGGTTACGGCTACAAGGTATCAGACCGTCACGATGAATGGACGTTTGACACGGCTTACGTAGACTTTACTGGTGACTTTGACGCACTTGGTGTTAATCACCGTCTACTTGTTGGCGTGAATGGCCTACATTACGACTACGAGCGCTTATACGACTCTGGCTACACATGTGTTAACGCAACAGAAGCAGAAGCTGTTGCTGCATGTGGCAACGGTTTTGATATGCCTTCTAACGTTAGCTACAAGAACGACAATGAAGTGTCTCACTCTGAAAGCCAACACTACGGTCTTTACGTTCAAGACTTAGTAACGCTTACTGAACAATGGCAAGTGCTTGGTGGCGTACGTTTCGCTTATGACAAAACGACGAGCAGTTCTAATCAAGAAGAGAGCTACAACAACATTCTTCCTAAGTTTGGCGTGATTTACTCTCCGGCTTCAAACGGTTCAATTTACGCGGTTTACTCTGAAAGCTTCGAACCTGTTGGTGAAATCACAGACCAAGATGATGTGAACTTTGGTCAGTCTCAAGATGCTAAGAAAGGCACTCTTTACGAGTTAGGTTCTAAGTGGGAACTGTTTGATGAGCGTTTGTTTGTATCAGGAGCATTGTTCCAGATTACTCAATCGAACATGCAAGTGACTGAAGATCTAGATCCAGCAAGTAATAACGGCAAAGAGACACGCACAAGCCAAGTTGGTGAACAAGTTCATACTGGTGTAGAACTGTCGGCTACTGGTTACATGACTGAAGCGTTCTCATTGAGTGCATCGACTATGTTCTTGGATGCTGAATATCAAAACGATCCTGCACTTGAAGGCAAAACTCCAGCAGATGTGCCAGAGTTTACAGCTAGCATTTGGTCTACTTACTCGTTCAATAACGGTACTGATGTAAACCTAGGTGTTTACCATGTAGGTGAGCGTTACACTGAAGACGCAAACACATTCAAAAAAGATGCTTACACTCGTGTAGACATGGGTATCGCACATACAATGAAATATGACGAAAACCTAGATTTTGTTGCACGTTTCAACGTAGAGAACTTGTTTGATACAGATTACCTAGAAGGTGGCAGTACAAGCAGCGTAGTTGTTGGCGAAGGCCGTAACTACATGGCGACTTTACAGGTAAAATACTAATTTGTTAGTAGGGTATTATTGCTAGCCTAAATATTAAGGGGAAGGTTTCGACTTTCCCCTTTCGTGATTCTGCTATTTAATAAAAATATCCCTAGTAATGCGAGTGACTTTTAATGATAATGAGACTGCTTATCAATAAAACTCATTTGACCTTCTTCTATAGTAAATGACTACAATTATGAATCTTTTAAAAACTAGCCTAGCACTTGCCATCAGTTTGGTTGCAACGTCTTCGATGGCAAACAGCTTGGATCAAGCTCAATCAATTCAAAATAAGACCAATAACGCGTCGGCTTCGAGCCAAAAGGTTATTGATAAAAGCTCACAAGCGACCTTAATGTTGCAAGCTGAGATTGAGCGTCTGCAAGAAGAAGTAAAAAACCTAGAAATCTATCACGATCACCTTGCTGCGTTGGTTGAGAGTCAAAACAGAGAAGCTCAGAGCATTGAAGGGCAGATCGATGAAATCAAGTACACACGCCAAGGTGTTGTTCCTTTGATGTATCAGATGATTGATGGTCTTCAACAGTTAATAGAGCAAGACATTCCGATTAAAAAAGAGCAACGCCTAGAGAGAGTTGAAAAGCTTCAAGCTATGATGACTCGCGCTGACGTAAGTGATGCTGAAAAATACCGTCGTATTCTAGAGGCATACCAAATCGAGATGGACTACGGCATTAAGCTAGGTGTTTATCAAGGTCGCGTAGCATTGACGAGCGAAAAAACGATTGAGGCTGATGTACTGCACCTAGGTCGCATCTCTTTAGTCGCTCGCAATCTAAATGGCAACCAATACTGGTCTTGGGATCAAACAGAAGATCAATGGCAAGAGCTTGATTCTTCAATGAAATCTGAACTGGATAAAGCCTACGATATTGCTGGTCAACAAGCGGCGCCAAGCTTGATTACTTTACCTGTTTCTCTAACTGTTGCGGAGGTTAAGTAATGAACTTAAAACCGTTGGCCGCATTACTTTGCATTACATCTATTTCATTCTCTGCTTTCTCTGCATCAGACACGACTGCTCAATTAGTTAATAAAGCAAAATCAGAGAGTCGAACTCAAGCCTCTCACAATGTGGTTCGAGAAGCGGATTTCAAAAAGACAGAACAAGAGCTCAAAGCGATCAAAGTGCAGCTTGAAGAGAAACGCACCTCAATCCAAAGCGCTACAGACGTTCTGACTCAAACGTTCAGCGACAACGAAAACAAACTTGCTCGTTTAGAAGAGAAACTGCGTTTAGAAACGGGTAGTCTCGGTGAGTTGTTTGGCGTCGTTCGCCAAAACGCAAAAGAGCTAGGTGCAGAGCTTAGTTCTACAGTGAACAGTGTTGATCGCGCTGAACATACTGCAACCGTTGAGCAAATCATTGATGCTAAATCATTGCCATCAATGCCACAGCTATCTGGCTTGTGGATGAGTATGGTTGAGCAAATTCAAGCGAGTTCGGAGCTTAGTAAATCTCAAATTGCGTTCATCAATGGTGAAGGCAACACACAAAAGGCTAATGCTTATCGCCTAGGTTCAATCGGCCTAGTGACTGACCAAGGCTATGTTAGCTGGAACACCCAGCGCGAGGATGCAATCGCGTATCTGAAACAGCCATCAAATGGTCCAACATTTGCGTCGCTTTCCGCACTTGCGAATGGTGACGTATCTAATATCGTTGTCGATCCTTCTCGTGGATTCATGCTAGAACAATTGGCTTTGGAACCAAGCCTAACTGATCGTCTTCAAGCTGGTGGTGTAGTAGGCAAAGTGATTCTTGGCTTGTTGGCAATTGGTTTAATCATCGCATTGGTTCGTGGTATTTCTTTAGCTATCGCTCGTCAGAAAATTCGCGCACAACTGAAGAACCCTGAACAAGCGGGCGACAACCCTCTGGGTCGCGTTCTTGCAGTTTACAACAAAGAGCAAAACCAAACGGTTGAAGCACTAGAGTTACGCCTTTTAGAAGCCGTCGTTGATGAACAGACTCACTTAGAGAAAGGTTTATCGATGCTGAAACTTCTAGCTGCACTCGCTCCTATGCTTGGTTTGTTGGGCACCGTAACCGGAATGATCGAAACATTCCAAGTGATCACACAGTTTGGTAATGGTGACCCTAAAGTCATGGCTGGTGGTATTTCTATGGCGCTTGTAACAACCGTACTTGGTCTTGTTGCTGCAATGCCACTACTACTGGCACACAACATTCTCAGCACTCAGTCAGAAAATATTCGCAATATTCTTGAGAAGCAGGGTATTGGCCTTGTTGCTGAGCAGGCAGAAAAGACAGTTGAATCAAAAGCTGTTGTTTCACCAGTTGGGACTGCTGCGTAATGGATATTTTGTCGGGTTCTCTATTACCAGCGAGTTGGTTAACGAGTGACTGGCTGCTGTCTTTATCAAGCTTTATGGAGCAGGGCGGTTTCGTCCTGTGGTGGCTAGCCGCTGTTGTCCTAGTGTATTGGGTGCTTGTGGTAGAACGCGTGCTTTATCTTGCGTTCTATTTTCCAAAGCAACGCCAAGCTTGGATTGCAAAGTGGCATGAAAGAGAAGATCACTCTTCTTGGCATGCCAAAGCCATTCGTGAAGGTTGGTTAGGCCAAGCGAGTATCTTACTTAACCAAAACTTGAATTTTATTAAGCTGTTAGTCGCTATTTGTCCGATGTTGGGCTTGTTAGGTACCGTTACCGGTATGATCTCTGTTTTTGATGTCATGGCGACTCAAGGAAGCAGTGACCCTAAATTGATGGCTTCAGGTATCTCGTTGGCAACACTGCCAACCATGGCAGGTATGGTTGCTGCATTAGCGGGCATGTTTGTTCACGCTCGTTTAGCGAAAGTGTGTAACCGCTTAGAATTGAAATTAGAAAAATCTTTAAGGAGTCAACGATGAGACTCGGTCGACGTCATTCTAAAAACGAAGAGGCTCAAATAGACCTTACTTCGATGCTTGATATTGTATTTATCATGCTTATTTTCTTTATTGTGACCAGTTCATTTGTTCGTGAATCAGGGGTTGAAGTCAATCGACCACAAGCGTCTAACGTAGTAAGCCAAAAGGATGCGGGCATCTTTGTTGCGATCACTTCAGCGAATGACATCTTCATCGATAAACGTGTTGTTGATGTTGAACGTGTCCAAGCAACGTTAGAACACTTGTTGCTAGAACAACCTGATGCTTCTTTGGTTATTCAAGCGGATGAACACGCTTACAACGGTACGGTTGTTAAAGTGATGGACGCTGCTAAAGGTGCGGGTGTTAAAAACATTGCGCTTGCTGCTGAAAAGCGATGATCTTGGAGGATCTTCATAAATGATTCGACTATTTCTTGCTTTACCGCTAGCGGGCGCATTGGGCTTAGCTCTGTTTTCTTTTATGGCTTGGATGGTCGATAATGGCCACCAACGTTCACCAGATAATAGTGAGACGTTAAGTTTCAACATGGTGATGGTGGAACAAGAACAAGAAGTCCAAAGAAGACAGCGTGCAGTCCCTGAAAAACCAGAAATGCCAGAGCCGCCACCGGAAGCGAAAACGTCTCAGTCACAAGCTGAAGTTACGCCTCTGAATTCGATGTCTTCACTGCCGTCATTGGATTTGAATACATCGGTTGATGGCTTAGCGATTAACGCGCCGACATTTTCGGATTTTGGGTCAAACCAACAGGCAATGCCTCTGTATCGAGTAGAACCTCGTTACCCAGCAAAAGCGCTGAAGCGTGGCGCTGAAGGCCATGTCATTATGTCTTTTACTATCGATGAGACGGGGCGCCCAGTTGATATTCAAGTCACTGACGCAAACCCACGTCGTATGTTTGAACGTGAAGCGATGAGAGCACTTAAAAAATGGAAATATCAACCGAAAGTCGTCGATGGAAAAGCGATAGCTCAGGTTGGTCAAACCGTGAAACTAGAGTTTAAGTTGGCAAAATGATGAAACAGATATGGATATTAGTGGGCTTGTTGTTAATGCCCCTTACAACACAAGCAAAAGAGCTAACTCAATATACTGCCATTCGTGTTCAAAAGGCGCATAAGCTTGCTCAAGATGAACAGGTTAAACAGGCGATTGACGTACTTGCAGGCTTGGAGCTTTCGAAAGGCTACGACAAAGCGTACGTAGCTCGTATGCTGGGTGTGTTTTACTGGCAAGATGGCAAAACCGACACGGCAATCAAGCAGCTTACTTATGCGGTCGACAGCAATTTGCTGGTGGATGAGCAAGCTTGGATAACGAAGCGCATGCTGGCTGATTTGTTGTTGAACGATCAGCAGTTTAAAAACGCGCTTCCGCACTATTACGAGTTAGTGAAAACAGCGCCAGAAAAAGAAAAGAAAGACACGCTTTGGATGCGAATTGCACAAGCTGAATACCAAATTGAAAACTGGTCGAAAGTCCTAGTGGCCATCGGTAATCGAGATAAATTCAATTCAAAAGCAGAGTTGTCGCCTCTATCGCTAAAATTGGGCGCACAGCTTCAGCTAAAACAGTGGAAGCAGTCTATTCCGACACTGGAAAGCCTTATTGAACTTCAACCAGAAAAAGACAACTGGTGGCGTCAACTAGTGGGTATTCAACTAAGGTTAGAACGTAACCGAGATGCATTAAATACGTTGGCGCTGGCCGATATACAAGGCGTTGAGCTTAAAAATTCGGATCGCCGTTTATTAGCACAGCTTTATGCCAAACGAGGTATTCCAGAGCGAGCTGCTGAAGAAATAAGTAAGTTAGATGACGCGAACAGCGATGTTCAACTTCTGGCGGAGCAAGCAACTTACTGGCAGCTAGCTAAAGAGTGGGACAATGCCATTGAAGTGTGGACGTTAGCCTCTAAAAAGGACACTCAATACCACTGGAATGTGGCACAGCTATTGGTTCAGCAAGGTTACTACGACCGAGCGTTGGTTGTTTTAGACAAAGTGAAAGACAAAAACAAACAAGCCGACGTTGCTTTAGCGAAAGTGCGTTCATGGTACAAGCTTAAGAACTTAGATAACGCCCTTGCTCAAGCCAAGCGTGCGAACAGCATTGAGCCCTCTTCTGAGGCGAAAGGTTGGATCAAATACCTGACTCAGCTTAGAACGGTAAGTGATAACGGAAACGTCTAACCGCTAATAGCAAACAGAAGACAAGAAACAGCACATTAGAAACAAGAAAAGCAAAAGGGTGTCATTTGATCGTTCAAATGACACCCTTTTTATATATTGAATAAAATTGAGCCTTAGTGCTTCATTAGGCCTTGGTGTTTGATCGAGGTATGAGCAAAGGCAAAGTTAAGGGCTACACATCTCGCCACTGTGCGATCCCGCGATGATCATTCCGTTTTGGTCAGCAACCCAGTTGATAGTGCAGTCACGATAGGGGTTTTTGAAAGCATGTTGTGTTTCGCCATTCTCGAGTGGGGTTTGAGTTTCTACCCAAGCAAACGTGCGCGACTCCCAAAATGAAACAGCTTGAGAGTGAGGCGTTAAATACAACTTTTGGGCGTCGGCAATATTGGAGCCGATATAACTCTCGATATGTTCGTCAGTGCCGATAATCTGGCTAGTACAAGCCGTTACCAACATGGTAAAAGCTAAAATAATAATACGCATTTCAAAATCCTTTTAAACATGTATCGCCATGCTCGTTTTATAGACAATAAGCTTAAACTACTCTTGAACAGATCGTGATGTTAATGATCTTGATAGTGATCTCAGTTCTAAATACTTCCAGTTTTCCTTTCTTAAATGCACGGTGTATCCACCTATTGCTTTCTATCGATGATCTTTGGGTTGAATCACATTGACGTTTGTCCCCTTGATTGACGTTTGAAACTGTTATTACCGCCAGCTCTAAACGTTAACAAGATTTACATGTTAACAGAGTAGATAAGCAGTTCGATTACTTCCCTTGTAATGTTATGTAAATTTGCTTACGCCGCTCGGCAAACGTAAACAATGTAAATTGAATGCCAATACGAATGATTATCAACTAAATTGACGCCATAAAATTTATAGGTATTGGTTTGTATGTCATTAAAAAGTAGGGCGGTTCAATCATGGGCTCGTCGACTTCATGTTTATATTTCAATGGCGCTTCTGTTCGTTGTTCTTTTCTTCTCAGTGACAGGTATCACCCTTAATCGACCTGAGTTATTTGAATCAACCCAACCCAAGATCCAACGGTCTACGTTAACGCTTCCTACAAGTTTATTTTCAATCCAAGACGGGCGATTAAAAGCCGACGAAACGGCCTTTGAAACATTTCTGTTTGAAGAAGCCAACCTATCTGGCGTTCCTTCAGGTTTAGACATCTACGCCGAGATTGAAGGCGGTGAGTTGCTGATCGGTGAAGTGTCTATGGACTTCAAAGGACCAGGCTACAACGCCTCTGTGTTCGTTGACGTGGCGTCTGAAATGCTGGAAGTCGAAACCACCAATTACGGCGTTATCGCACTTTTGAACGATCTACACAAAGGCCGTAACAGCGGTGAAGTTTGGAAGTGGTTCATCGATATCACAGCGCTACTGATGATCTTCTTTGTACTTACAGGCGTGTGCTTACTGTTACCTAAGAAAAAAACACTGAATACCTCCATTAAATGGACGGTATTTGGCTCTGCAATCTCGCTTGCTATCTATTTTGTCGCCGTACCTTAACCCTTAATTAGCTTGATCAATCAGGTTGATGAGTCAGCTTGGTGAATCAACTTGAAGAACGGATGAAAGGTTAAACGGATTTAAAAGGTTGTTAAACATGAAAAAAATGAACTGGAGCAAGGCGCTTCTTGCTTTATCTCTTTTGCCAAGCCTAGGTATGGCACAAGCGATCCCTGATACGGCAAAACTTGATGTGAACTTTAAGCTTCCAAAGATTGATACCTCTATGTACGCGCGTCCTTATGTGGCGGTGTGGGTAGAGAACAGCGAACGAAAGTCAGTGAAAACCATTGAGCTTTGGGTCGGTAAAGATGAATGGCTTAAAGACTTACGTAGCTGGTGGAGAAAAGTTGGGCGTTACGATCGTGAATTGGTTGATGCAGTAACTTCTGCAACGCGTCCTGCTGGCCAGTACCGTTTCGTTTGGGATGGTAAGAGCGATGATGGCCAAACTCTAGAGCAAGGCGAATACACGGTTCATATCGAGGTTGTGCGCGAACACGGCGGCCGTAATTACCTTCGTCAAAAAGTATCGCTAACAGATTCAAACGCTTCTTATGAGTTAAAGGCGACAGAAGAGACGGGTGAAATCACTCTGAACTACATCGCTAAATAGTAAGTGCGAATAGCAAAAGCAAACTGAACAGAATAGACAGTCGTCATCGTAGGCTCAGATAGAGCGACACGGCTAACAATTATAAATAATGGAATTGAACATCATGAAACAGACAAAAATTAAGGCACTTGCACTAGCGGGTGTTATGGCGTTCGGCCTAGCGGTTACGACAACAGCACAAGCTCACCCACGCTGGATTTTGCCATCACACTTTACCGTATCGAAAGAAGGCGGTGATTGGCTAACGTTCGATGTGACTGCGTCTCACGGTACGTTTGTTTTTGATAAGCCTGCAGGCAGTGAAAATGCACATGTCATCATGCCTGATGGCCGTAGCGAACGTCCTAACTTTGTTGTTCGCGGCAAACGTCGTTCAATCTTTGATTTCTACTTTGAAGAAGAAGGCACGCACAAAGTGGCGATTAACAATGAGCCTTCTTACTACACGCAATACAAAGCGGGTCGTCGTGACACAGTGAAATGGGTCAAAGCAAACAAAGCGGAACGTGATTCAGTTCTTCCAGAAAAATCGCGTGACGTGGTAACACAAATTAGTTTCACCCGTGCGGAAAGCTACATCACAGTGGGTAAGCCATCGGATTCAGTATTTAAGATTGAAGGCAAGCTACTTGAAATGAAGCCAGTCACGCATCCTTCAGACATCATTGAAGGTGAACCTGTGACATTCCAATTCTTCTACAACGGTGAAATTCAAAAAGACGTGAAAGCGGAAATCACTCGTGAAGGCACGCTTTACCGCAACCACCAAGAACAGATTGATGTAGTGAGTGATGAGAACGGCGAAATCACGTTCACTCCAGACGTGGCTGGTCGCTACGTAATGAAAGCGAACTACAAAGGTGAGTTGATTGACAACCCACTGGCAGACAAAGCAAGCGCGAACGTTCACCTAACGTTCGAAGCACTGCTTCAATAATTGTGATATCGGGGCTAGATCCCTGATTAAACGACCAAAAAACTTAAGGGCTCATTTGAGCCCTTTATCGCTCAGTTTACTTCTGAGAATTTGCACTGTGGCTAGGGTACGAACCATGACAATAAAAACAAAACTAAAATCGATAATCAATCCATGCTTGGCTTTGGGACTTGGTTTCGCTGCATTACCTGCGCAAGCACACTTTCCCCTGATGAGTTGCTGGTTTGAAGGCAAAACCGTTGCTTGCGAAGCGGGCTATTCAGACGGTAGTAAAGCGATTGATTACGCGGTTGAGATGTACGACTACGAAGATAATTTGATTGCAAAAGAGATGACGGATAAGCGCTCTATCGTTGAGTTTCCAAACCCTGACACTGAGTTCTACCTTGTGTTTGATTCTGGCCACGAGTTTCCTGTTGAAGTAGACGTTGTTGAGATCAGCGAGAAATGATGATTCAAGGTGTACGTGCTGACACGGGCGGCAGAGAAGGTAAATGGGTAGGGCTGATCATTGTGTTCATTCTGAGCTTTGCTACGGTTGCTATCCCATTTCATCAAGCAGAATCGCATATCAAAGCGGTACTTGATCATCAAATCTTAGTGACCGATGTCGAGCAAGAAAACTTGGCGATGTTATCAGAGCTACGTTTAGCGCTTGAAGAGATTCGTGACCTGCGTATGGACTCAGACGGCGAATGGCCAAGTGTTGCGTCACTTAAAGATGAATGGGTCGCGCCATTTGTAGAAGACCAGAGTTGGAAGCGCAAAGGTTCTCATACTTGGTTATTGGACGAGCGTGGTTATTACTTTTCTACGCCAAGCGAATATGCGACACCAAGTGAACAAGCTACGCCAACCGAACACGGCTTCGCTGACTCCTTTATTTTGAACGCCAACAGTGTCTCTCCTGAAATCTGGATTTTCTTTGGTGGCGTAGCAAGTCAACCGACTAATTTTGATGAGAACACACTGGAATCTGATGGCTGGAAAATGGTCGTCAATGAATCAGAAGTTGACCTGCATGATGCTTCTTCTCATTAAACAATCCGGCTTATAAAAATGCTCACTAATAATAAGAGAATTACTATGCGAATTATGACTCTATTGATGTCGTTATTGGCGGTGTTAATGACACCCAATGCATTGGCAAAAGAATATAAGATCGACAGCGACAAGCTAACGATTGGTATAACCCTTCAGCCTTACTACAGCTATGTAAAAGCGGTGGTGGGTGACAAAGTGAACATTCTTCCATTAGTTGATGCTGGGTTTAATCCGCATAACTACTTACCACAACCGAATGATTTGAAGCGATTGAGCCAAATGGATGCAATCGTGGTAAACGGTATTGGTCACGATGACTTCGCGCTTAAAGTGATTTCAGCCGCGCAACGTGATGACTTAGTGGTTATCGAAGCAAACAAAGAAGTGCCTCTACTTCCCGCATTAGGCCAGTCTGTTGGCCAAGGCGCGGTGAATCCACACACGTTTGTTGGCCTTTCTACAACGATCCAAAAGGTCTACACCATCGCGAGTGAAGTCTCTAAGCTCGACCCTGACAACGCGGCGTTTTATCGCAAAAACGCGCGTAAGTACGCCAAGCAATTTCGCTTTATGAAGCGTGATGCGATGTTGTCATTAGGTGAACTCGATACTTCAGGCATGAAAGTGGCGACCACGCACAATGCTTATGGGTACATTCTGCAAGAGTTTGGTGTAGATGTAGCGGCGGTGATTGAGCCAGCACACGGTGTTGAGCCAAGTGCGAGCCAGCTACAAGATACGATCGAAAAGATCCGCGCTTCGGGCATTGATGTTCTGTTCTATGAGCTCAACATGCCAAATCGTTTTGTTGACACCATTGAAGCGGAAACAGGTGTTCAGCTTTACCGTTTTTCTCACATGACGCACGGCGAATATGAAGACGACAAAGTCGAAATTGAGATGAAGAAGAACCTCGAGACGTTAATTGAAGCCATGAAATTTGCGGCGGCTAACCAAGCTAAGCGCGGGAACGCATAATGCTAGGTCCATCGATTTCAATCAATCAACTCGGTCTGCAATACGACAACAACGTCATACTTGACGATATCTCATTAGAACTTAAAGCGGGTCAGTGCCATGTGATCATGGGGCCAAACGGCGGTGGCAAAACCTCTTTGCTGCGCTCGGTTCTTGGTTTGACGCCTTTCTCTGGGCAAATCAATATTCATTGGCCAGAAAAGCCAAGTATTGGTTATGTTCCTCAAAAAGCGACCTTCGAATCGAGCTTACCTCTGACGGTCATGGATTTCGTGTTGCTTAACCAAACGCGAATCCCTCTGTTTTGGCGTCGAAAATCTAAGCAATTGGATCTTGCACTCGCACAGTTAGATCGCGTGGGTATGGCGACTCGTAGCGATCGCCGTATGGGGCAGTTATCGGGTGGTGAACAGCAACGTGTATTGTTTGCTCAAGCTCTACTGGATAACCCAAGTTTGTTGGTGCTGGACGAACCGACAACAGGTATGGACGAGCAGGGCGTTCGTTATCTTGAATCGTTAATTCGTGAATGCGTTGATGAAGGCCGCACGATTCTTGCCGTTCACCACGATGTAACCGCAGTGCGTCGTCTTGACGCCAATGTACATGTTGTGAATCGATTCTTGGTTGATAGTGGTCCACATGAACAGGTACTACATCCAAGTAAGATCGAGAGTCTATTCCAGCACTACAGCAGTGGCGCAGCTATTGTTAAATCGAAGGAGGTTGCGTAATGGATTGGTTACGACAACTTGCCATAAGTGGCGTTGAAGCGGGTTGGTTATCAGACAGCTTCATGTACGCATTCATGGTGAATGCCTTGGTTGCGGCGCTATTACTCGGCCCGTTATTAGGTGGCCTTGGTACTTTGGTGATTGCAAAGCGTCTGGCTTTCTTCTCTGAAGCGGTAGGTCACGCCGCATTAACCGGCATCGCTATCGGTGTTTTGCTTGGTGAGCCACCAGAAAACCCAATTATTGGTCTGTTCAGTTTCTGTATGATCTTTGCTTTGCTTCTTCACTTTGTAAGAAACAGAACCAATGTGCCATACGATACTTTAGTCGGCGTTTTCCTTGCGCTCGCTTTAGCGGTCGGCGCGGCATTACTGATGTACGTGGCACGTAAGATCAACATCCACATGCTTGAGAACGTGCTGTTTGGTTCGATTCTCACGGTAACAGATCAAGACTTAGCGATTCTCGCAGGCAGCTGCGCACTCATCATTTTGCTCTTGATACCGACGTTCAACCGTATTCTTCTCACTTGTATTAGCCCTGATATTGCCAAGGTTCGTGGCTATAACACCAGCTTTTATGATTACTTGTTTGTCATGATGATCACCTTAGTGACGATTGCAGCAGTGAAGATCGTGGGGGCGGTTCTTGTTGGGGCATTACTGCTCATCCCAGGCGCGACGGCTCGACTGTTGACAAAACGCATGGGCAGCTTTGTTTTGCTTTCTGCGTTGTTGGCAACCATCGCGTGTTTGGTCGGAACGGTATTACCGATGGAGCTTAAATTGCCAGTGCCATCAGGCGCTTCAATCATCATCGTTTCTGCAACGTTTTTCCTAGCGGCAACGCTATACCGAATTATAAGAAAGGCATAATCATGACTTCTTTAATGAATCGTATCTCAATCTCCGTAAAAGCAGCGGCTCAAGTGAGTGCACTTAGTAGTCTGTTGTTGGTTGGCTCATTGGTGTCTCTCAATGTTAATGCTGAAGATATCCTCACCAGTACGCCGGTGACCTACGCGTTAGCGACAGAGCTAACCAAAGGCACAGACATTACGACTGAATACCTACCACCAAAACGCTACGGCATTGATCGCTTGCCTAATTGGTTTGGCACTAAGGGCGCAAGTAAGGTGCTTAAGTCAGGTGAAAAGGCGACTGTTGCACTAACGCTGTCATCTATCTGGCAAGCTGATCCTACATTTGTATACGCAAGACAAGGCAACATCCGTTTGGTTGAGGTTGATGCTGCTCAAGCGATTACACCGCGTGCGCAAGGTGTCGCTGCGCTGACGTTATCAAATGGTGAAGTGTCTAAATACGCGTGGTTAAACCCAACCAATCTAACGCGTATGGCGGCAATTGTGGCTGATGACTTTAAGTTGTTGTGGCCGGCGCAAGCTGAGACCATTGATAGCAACCTACAACGCGTGATGCTTGATGTTCGTGAACTGATTAACAAGCAACAAGCGGTGTTATTGGATAATGACGTAGATTCAGTATTGTTGCTTTCAGAAAGCTTGGAAGATTTTGCTTCTGGTAGCCAACTGTTTGTTGAAGAGCGCATGTTCAAAGCAGAACTTGAATGGACAGATCAAGACAAAGCGAAACTCAAAGCCATGTTTTCAGAAGACGATGCACTCTGGTTAGTCACAGCGAAAAAGCCTACAACTTTGATTAAGTCACTGGTGCCTAATGAGCGAATTCTTGTTGTTGATTCCGTAGACCGTTGGGGAAGAGCAGGGATTAATGCAAAAGCGCCATTTGCTCGCTGGGAAGTTGAGCCTTTCAAAGGTTAAGTGGCTAAAATAAGTTAGCTAATAAACCGCTCGTTCAAAAAACACGATCAAAAAAGCAGCCCAAATAGAGGCTGCTTTTTTTGTTCTTGTCCGTTGGCTCTAGTCTGAGTTTTGGGTCAGAGTGCTGGGCAAGAGTACTGCGAGTTTAAAACTTACTCTGCAGCTTTTGTCTCTTTAGTTTCGATACTAGCTTCTTCCGATTCAACAGAAGCTTCAACTGTGCCTTCAGCTTGCTCTTGAGCGGCTTTCGCTTGCTCTTCAGCTTCCATTTTTGCGCGATCAGCTTTCGAAATATAGCGAGGCTTGTTGCTACCATGCAGTTTAGACGTCGCCTGTTTCTGTCTTTTCTTTAGAATTTGATTGATTTTTTTCTTACGGTTCATTGCTGCATAGCCTTGTATTTAGTTTATGCGGTGGAGGATAATCATTTTAGATCTAGAACTCAATATTTACATGCTATCCAGCAAGGAAAATATCACTATGCAGGCAGTCGAAACCGCACGCTTACGATTAAGAATGATCGCACCTCAAGATGCGGCGTTTATTCAGCGATTATATAGCTCAGAAGATTTCTTACGTTACATCGGAGACAAGGAAATTACAGATACTGGCAAGGCTGTTGAATACATCGAAAACAACATTCTTAAGATGTATAGAGAGAAGGGTGTGTGTTTACTGATGGTTGAGATTAAAGAGTCTTCAACGCCAATCGGTGTCTGTGGTTTGATTAAAAGAGACACACTAGAGGCGCATGATATTGGTTTTGTACCTGCAGTATATGGCCAAGGTTATGCAAAGGAAGCGGCACAAGCGATAATTGAACAAGCTCAACATAATGCTGATATCGATCATTTAGTTGCCATCACAACCTCTGATAACATTCGAAGTATCGCACTACTGACTAAGTTAGGTTTTGTGTTTGAGCGAGTTGAAGAGGCGATCAATGAAAGCGTCAATCTCAACCTGTACGGTCTATCACTGAGTAATTAATCATGTTTCAACATAACAACATCCTGCAAGGCGAACTCGCAACCGAGTACAAAACTGTTATTGCTATGGTGCACATCTATTGTAAAGATCATCACGGTGCTGTTCGTTTGGACAACGCGCTATGTGAAGAGTGCGAGCAACTATTGCGTTATGCCGAAACACGACTTGATCGCTGTCCTTATGGCGAGGCGAAGCCAACCTGCAATAAGTGTCCAATTCATTGCTATAAGCCTGATCCTAAAGAGCAGATGCGTTTAGTGATGCGATATGCTGGGCCAAGAATGCTACTCAAGCATCCGATTTTAGCGATACGACATTTGATACATGAGAAGCGGAAAGTGCCAGAGAAGCCATTGCCGAATGTGTCGAACCGCCATATCCGAATGAATAAGAAGTAACACATTGTTTACTGTGTGAAAGTATGTGTAATGTGAAAGTAATCGAAGCAAAAAAGGTCTGATTACTCAGACCTTTTTGATGTAGATACACTTCTATCTAAGCTTGAATGCAGCTAGGTAGACCGGTAACTTATGCCGCTTGAGGCTCGTCGTAGGTCACTGTAAGGTTGTTGATCCAGCGTCGGCTCAAATATCGGTGCGAACATATAGCTAACTTCACCACTTCTTCTACCAACATCAAACCATAGATGTATTTGAAATCCCATCCAGCGACAAACGCACCATAAACACATACTGGAATACCCACCATCCACATCGCGATGAAATCCATTCGCAGGCAAAAAGCGTTATCACCACCAGCACGAATAATACCGTTAATGATCACCATGTTGAGCATACGAATGACTACCGCAAAACACATAATAGTCATTGCAGGTGCAGCGAGTGGGTACAATGCATCGGTAGAAAGGTTTAGCCATGATAGAATATGTTCTTTACCCATAAACAGTAGCAACCCAACGACCGCGCCAAAACCAACGACGGCTTTAATGAATGTTAGACCCATGCTCATCGCGTCATCAAATTCATCACGGCCTAATGAATGCCCTAACAAAACAGAACACGCCACTGATATACCAAAGAAGATCGAGTAACACAGCGATTCAAATGGTGCGAGCATCGAAAACACCGCAAGCTCAGTCGTGCCCATGTGACCGAAAATCATTTGATATGCCATGGTACCCATTGCCCACAACACAGCATTCATCGTCAACGGCAAAGCAATGCGACGGTAAGACAACCACAATGACGGGCGATGTGGTGAACTCGGCGTCGTTAATAGCCAATGTTTACGCATACGCATGTAGCTATACATTAAGCCCACTTGAATCAATCGCGCTAAGGTTGTTGCCAATGCCGCACCTGCTACGCCCATTGCTGGAATGCCGAAAGCACCTTTAATAAGAATGAAGTTGAGCGCTATGTTGAGTGCGATGGTAACGCCGCCTAATAATAGCGGAGTTACGGTGTCACCTGACGAGCGCATGCTTGCTTCTACCACGACAACAATGTGAGTCAGAAGTAGAACAGGGAAGCCATACCATAGGTAAGTCGCGCCAAGTTCAATCACGGTTTGATCGCTGGTTTGCAACATCATTAAAAACTGAGAACCAAGAGTGATGATTGCAGTAACAGGCAACAGAACTTTTAAGCCAAATATCATCGCAATCGAGGATACTGTTCGTGCGCTTTTTCGGTCATTCTTTCCCCAGTATTGAGCGACTAATGTACCGTTTGCTGAGGCCAACCCTGCCATAATCATAATAGCAACGAAGTGCCATTTTGACGCAATTCCCACAGCTGCAGCTGCTTCCATACCATAATCACTGACCATTAATACGTCAGCAAGGGCAAGAATAGCGACAAGCGCACTTTGCAAAGCAACAGGTAAACCAAGTTTAACGATACGAGGTAAGATGCTCTCTGGCTTGTTATTCATAGATGAGTTAGGGTTGATGTTAGTTGTCATAAGCTCTCCGATTTATGGCAGAACTATAGTGTTTTGAGCGAAGTAACAACATGTTTAAAAAACAACAAAACCTGTGTGAATCCGTCATTGAATCAATGAAGCCAAAATCCACTTGGCACGATGACGTTTTTCTTGCCGAACAGTGCAAAGAACGTTTTTTGACCGTTGAAGATATCCCAGAGATGAAAAGCTTTGGTGTCTATATGGGCGGTATGGCAAAGCTATACGATGGTTATTGGGTTGAGCGAGAATCCGTCAATGTTCATACGTTGATTTTTACTCAAGAAGGGGGTGGAATTCTAACCACTTCAACCTCGGTACAAGCGATTACGCCTTATACGCTGGTGGTTCTTCCTGCCGAAACCCCATTTCGTTTTGAACTCGATCCTCAATATAATTATTGGAAAATGGCGTGGATGCTGACGCCTGATACGCAGCAATGGCAGCACATAGCAAGTTTAGGTCAGGGGATAGTGCCGTTCGGAGAGTGTGAGCAGATCTGGTCATTAATGAACTTGGTTTACTTTGAGATAGGCGGTAGAGCCAGTTACCGTAAGTTGCTTTTGAGTGAAATCATCCGAACGTTGACGGGGTTTGAACCCAAATCGACCAGCACCACCGCACGTGTTCAAGCGCTCTATAACGAGATTGAAAGCAGTCTGCACCAGCCATGGACAGTGGCAGGGATGGCCGAAAGGGTATTCATCAGTGAAGAGCAGCTAAATAGAGTCACCAAGACGCTATTCAACCTCTCACCACGCAGTAAATTGATTCAATTACGCATGGATAAAGCCACCAGTTTGCTGAAATATCAAGACTGGTCAGTCTCTATGATTGCTAATCGGTTGGGCTACAAAGATCCTTATAACTTTTCACATCGTTTCAAAAAACATTTTGGTTTGTCACCCAGCCAATATCGAAAAAGCCATCGACTTCTTGGTTAGCCTTGCTTATTTCCTCGATCAATTACGCAAGATCAAGCTTTGCAGTAATATTACTGTATTGAGCTATCTATCAATTTAGTATTTTTGCTCTATTCGATAGTATTGGAAATATCTCAGAGACGACTGCTTATGCAACACGAGGAATTAATGCACCAAGTTATCAGTGAGACGGATGATTTAGCTCTTCCGTCGAAGCTCATTTTAAACAATAAAGAGTTTCAATCAGGTACTAAAATCGTACGCAAGCAGGGTTGTGGTTCAATAATAGGAACGCTTTCTGAGCCACATCGTAAAGTACTTTTCTATCTTTACCTGAACAGAGGCCAAGTGGTGAGCAAGCAAATTTTGAAGCGTGTAGGCTGGGCAGGTAAAGCGGTGACATCTGCATCTGTGTTGGTTGCCATTTACGAGATAAGGAGGATTCTTGACTGCCGTTGTATACAAACCGTTTCCAACGAAGGATATGTCATGGAGTAATAAATAATCTTCTATTGATATCCTGTTAATATATTAATAATAAAAATTTAATCTCTTTACCGTACGAGTTCCATTGATTATCGTCAATTCTGAAACGTCCACTTATAAGCGACGTTATATGAATATGAATGAATCTGACTTTGTCGCTGGCTATATAGTAAGGGAATGATATAAAAATGGACTCTTATCCTGCAATAGAAACGAACCACTCTGAAAACAACGTAGTACTTGAACTAAACGGTAAAATTGTTGAACTCAACACCAAACTCATTCGCAATGTTGAAAATGGTTACGTACTGGCTACCATGCCTTTAGCGTACCGAAAGATCATTTTATTTATGAATCGACATCGAGGTGAATTGTTCAGTGTTGGCCAATTAAAGAAGATTGGCTGGGAAAGTGAGAAAGTGACCAACTCATCTGTGATTGTTGCGATATCTGAAATAAGATCATTATTCGGAGACGGATTAATCATCACGATTACTGGTGAAGGTTACGTATTCCAACCTTAACCTTATGAAATAATAGATCTTATTGTTATTGTTATTGTTATTGTTATTGTTATTGGTTTTTTTGTCGATCTTTCCTCCAGACGACATTAAACAAAAAGGGCTCTTAATTTAGACGGGAAGTCATAACTAAGAGCCCTAGTGATACCGTTCTTGTGCCTGCCTATTTGATTTACTCGCCTGCAATCTGTAGAGGAGAACGCTTTAGGCTAGCAATTAGCATGTAGATGGTTGTAGCGAGTAGAGACGCGAACAGGTAAGTGAATAATCCTGCTTGTGAATCCATAAAGCTATCTGCAACCAATGGCCCTGCTACAGAGCCGATGCTGTAACACAACAACATAACTTGAGTCACTGAAACTAAGTAGCTCGGGTCTAAGTTACGACAACCCAAGTTAATCGCAATTGGGTAAAGCGCAAATGTCGCCATACCTAACACAAACAAGCTCATACCAAGAACGTAAAAATCATGGTTGATAGTGAGCACACCAATGCTTGCAACCCCTAGCAGGCAGAATAGAGCCATTAATAACACTTGTCCTATGTGGTGAGATAACCACGTCACCATCGGTTGAACGGCCATACCACCCATAATCACTAACGCCATCAAACCGCCAATGTCTTGGTGTGCGATGTTGCGCTGAGCGAGTTCGACAGGCATCAATCCGTAAATAGACCCAAGTGTTAACCCAGATACAATACAGCCAATCAAAGCGCTGTGACTTAGCTTGCTGATTTGTTTCAGTGATAAAGACTGCGCATCGTGAATTTGTGGTGCTGTCGCTTGTCCGTACATCAATACAATGATTGCTCCAAACAGCAGGGTGAACATTGCAATGAAAGGCACGCCGCCCGTAATACCAAGGTATCCGATGCCAAGTTGACCAACGGCCGAACCGCCATATAACGAACACATGTAAACCCCTAAACGTTTCGCACGTTGAGATTCTTCACCGCTCATTAGCCAAGATTCCACAATCACAAAGATCCCAGCGACTGAGACACCCGCGACGAAACGAGCCAACAACCAAACTGATTGATGTGGCGCCAACGGTAATACAAGAATCGTGGCGATAAATACGCTAAGTGCAATGACGAACGCGTCTTTGTGACCAACGCGAGCGATCGCACGCTCAATCAATAACGTACCCGCTAAAAGGCCTGCATAAAAGGCACTCGCCAACCAACTCGATAGATTACTGTCTAAGCCATACTCAGACAGCATTAATGGTAATGAACTCATTAAGTAGCCTGAAGCGATCGCGTAAAAAGACAATGCAATAACAGGAACAGTTATGCGAGTTGTTGGTTGGGTGTTGTCCAATGCAGGAGCCTCTAAATAGTAAAAGAAACGATGAATTTTCCGCGACTATGGGGGAGAAACTGAATTGGGTAAAACGAATAAAAATGGTCGTTAAGATAAAAGAAATTTATCGTGTTTGTTGGCTAAAATACCGTTGTGATATTTCATGTTTTCGCGATATTTTCTGCGGTTAAATAGCCGATAAAGCGTTGTTCAAACGACTATTTAATTTGAAAGACGGAGAGAGATTCGTTGTATTCATCAGATTTTAATTTAGGGCGTTTAATCGTGTTAGACCACTTCTTTTCGGTATTGTCTGGGCGAGCTTCCACTCCACTTACGAAAGGCATGTCGAAAGTTAGCGCTGTCTGAAAACCCAACGCGCTCAGATATCTCTTCAATACTCATATGCGTCGATGAAAGATAGTGCCTAGAGAGGTGAAATCGCACGTGATCCAATATTTTCTGATAGCTCGTGTCTGCAGCTTTAAGGTGTCTACGTAGTGTTCTAGAAGACATTCCTAATTCTGTGGATAGCGCCTCAATGGAAGGGTAACAGCCAGGCCTTTCAATAAACATTTGTGAGATCTTTTCTTTAAGGGTGGTGGGCGCGCTGACTCTAGCCAACATGTCGTCACAGGATTTCAAACACATTTGTAACGTGATTGGGTTAGCCGTTGGTAAAGGTGAATATAGGCGTGTTGCATCGAACTGCCACTCAAGCTGCTCGCAATCAAACTCTACACGGCAACGGAAAATCTCCTGATAGAGATCGCCATAAGTAGGTTTAGGGTAAGGGAAGCGGATCACAAGAGAGGGAAACGGCTGTTGTAGCACTTCTTCACATAAACTTTGAATAGCGGAAAACCAATACTCACAACAGAAAGGCAACAAAGAGTCGAGCTCGATAAGTTGCTCAGCGCGAAAGTATCCCGTTTGATGTTCAACGGACATGGTCTTCTTGAGAACAGGGCCCGCAAGACGCAGATATTTGAAGCCCATTAAAAGAGCGTCTAACAGTGTCTCACTGCTGAACACTGCGTAACCCAACACACCAAAATCACTGAATCGGGCTTCCTGTCCAACTTTTAGTCCTAACCCCTCTACGTTGGAACTCTCAAGCGCGTTACTGAACACCGCTAATTTTTGTGCGAGCGTGATGTGGGTATCTGGCGTATTGAGCTGGAACTCATCGATGTTACTGCCTTTCAATAACGTATCGACTGTCAAGGATGATGAAAAATATCGAGACAATAGTTGAAGATCAAGAATACCAAATGCCTGCATATCCGGTTCGTAAACTGCGGTGTATTCCATAATATGCCTCTTGTTGAGTGTCCTTATTCTATCTTAACCACGAACATCTTTTCGTCGGCTGTGTTGCAATTATGTCCGAATATCACCGTTTTTTGTCTTTTTGCAACCTTTGCAGAATGTTATCAAAATGTTGTAATTTAATAAGCCATACACGGACACGTGTGCATAGGGTCGAAATAACAATAGATTAGAAACGAAAGCAAAGAGCAAATGAACATAGGTTAAACACATATTCGAAACAAAATACAACAACGTCTACGGTGACCGTGACTAACAGGTCTAAGCCGAATAAGGAGATCATGGATGCACAATCTTGCTGTTAACTTGGAGCGCAGCGCTTCGCTTTTCCCAAATAAAGTCGCTCTGCGAATGGGGACGGATGAAGTCAGCTTTTCTCAGTTGGAACAACTTTCTGGAAACGTCGCCGCTAATTTAAAGAGGCTGGGGCTCAAGAAAGGAGATAAGGTCGCGTTGTCGTGTCCGAATGTCACGTATTTCCCGATTGCCTATTATGGGATTCTAAAAGCAGGCTGCGTCGTGGTGCCTTTGAACGTGTTATTTAAAGCAAGAGAGATCGCTTACCACCTTAATGACTCGGACGCGAAAGCCTATTTATGCTTTGAGGGCAGTGAAGAGCTGCCCATCGGTCGCTATGGCTTACAAGGTTTCGAACAGGCAAACCATTGTGAACACTTTGTCGAGATGCCCATCCCAACCGGCGCAGACACGACTTCAGAAAGAAACGAGCAGCATGAATCAATCGCTGACTGGTTAGCACAACCTTTGATTCCTTTTGAGTCTGTGGCTTGCCATGATGATGATACCGCTGTGATTCTTTATACTTCAGGTACGACAGGTCAGCCAAAAGGGGCTGAGCTTTCCCACACCAACATGCAAACCAACGCGATGTCGTCACAGTATCTAATGCGATTGGAGTACAGCGACACCACAATGGCCACACTGCCTTTATTCCATAGCTTCGGCCAGACGGTGATGATGAACGCGAGTGTGCTAACAGGGTCGACCATGGTGTTGATTCCGCGTTTCGAACCGTCACTGGTGATCGACCAGATTATTAACCACAAAGTCAGCGTGTTTGCGGGCGTTCCAACCATGTATATCGCGCTATTAAAGGCGGGAGAAGACTCCTCTAGTAGTTTAGAAATAAGCAAACGCTCTGAACAGGTTAAACACAGCTTGAGGTTGGGTGTTTCTGGAGGTGCTTCTATGCCACTTGAGGTTATTCGACAGTTTGAGTCTCGCTTTGAGCTTCCAGTATTAGAAGGCTATGGTTTATCAGAAACAGCGCCAGTTGCGACCTTTAATCATATTGATGGTGACCGATTGTCTGGCAGTGTGGGGCAACCTTTGTGTGGTCACCTTATCAAGATCACTGATATACAAGGCAACTCTGTTGCAATGGGTGAATTGGGTGAAGTCTGCATCAAGAGTCCAAGTGTCATGAAAGGCTACTATCAAAGGCCAGAGGCGACAGCAGAAGCGATAAGAGACGGTTGGTTCCTAACAGGAGATATTGGACGCACCGATGAGCACGGCAACTTGTTCATTGTTGACCGCGTTAAAGACATGATCATCCGTGGGGGTTACAACGTGTATCCGCGCGAAATCGAAGAAGTATTGATGTGTCATCCTGATGTCGAAATGGTCGCGGTCGTGGGTGAACATCATGATCGCCTAGGCGAGGAGATTCACGCTCATGTGGTGCTTCACGAACATACGCAATGTGATAGTGCAGCTCTGATTACATGGTGTCGTGAGCAATTGGCCGATTACAAATATCCGCGTAAGGTATTCATTCGCAAAGCCTTACCCATGACAGCAACCGGCAAAATATTGAAGCGCGAATTGCACCCACTGGAAATAGCGGAGATGACTAATGGATAGTTATGATTTTATTGTTGTTGGCGGTGGTTCAGCTGGGTGTGTCATGGCTTCTCGGCTGTCGGAAGATCCTAATGTCACTGTTTGCTTGTTAGAAGCGGGCGGTAAAGACACGAGCCCATTCATTCATACACCCGTTGGCGTGGTGGCTATGATGCCAACCAAACTCAATAATTGGGCTTTCGAAACCGTTGAACAGCCGGGTTTAAATGGTCGTAGAGGTTATCAGCCAAGAGGTAAGACACTTGGCGGGTCTAGTTCTATCAATGCCATGATGTACGCTCGTGGGCACCGTTCCGACTACGATACATGGGCAAGCATGGGTAATGCGGGATGGAGCTATGATTCATGTCTGCCTTACTTCAAGAAAGCCGAAAACAACGAAGTTCATCAAGATGAGTTTCATGGTCAAGGTGGTCCTTTGAATGTGGCCAATCTTAGATCGCCAAGCCCTATGCTGGAACGTTATTTAACGGCGTGTGAGTCTATAGGTGTGCCTCGTAACGAGGACATTAACGGTGCTGCTCAGTTTGGGGCGATGTCGACCCAGGTCACTCAGTTAAATGGTGAACGATGCAGCGCTGCCAAGGCTTACTTAACGCCAAACCTTTCACGATCGAATCTTACGGTTGTTACTAAAGCCACTACACATAAGGTCTTGTTTGAAGGTAAGGAAGCGGTTGGCGTTGAATATGGCTCGGGCGGACAGCGTTATCAGATCAGATCCAACAAAGAGGTGATTCTATCTGCTGGCGCATTTGGTTCTCCCCAGTTGTTATTATTGTCTGGTGTCGGTGCTAAAGACGATTTGGAGGCGCATGACATCGAACAGGTTCATGAGTTGCCTGGAGTGGGCAAGAACCTGCAAGACCATATCGACTTAGTGCATTCGTACAAATGCAGCGAAAAGCGCGAAACCTTCGGCATCTCGTTGCAAATGGCCTCTGAAATGACCAAAGCTCTGCCGCTATGGCACAAAGAACGCCGTGGCAAGATGAGTAGCAACTTCGCTGAAGGGATTGGTTTTCTTTGTTCCGAAGATCATATCGCCGTGCCGGATTTAGAGTTTGTATTTGTGGTCGCTGTGGTTGATGACCATGCAAGAAAAATCCATACCAGTCATGGGTTTACCTCTCATGTCACCTTGTTGCGTCCGAAAAGCAACGGCAGCGTAACGCTCAATAGTAATGATCCTTATGATCCTCCCAAGATCGATCCTGCGTTTTTCAGTCATCCTGAAGATATGGAGATCATGATTAAGGGCTGGAAGAAGCAGTATCAAATGTTAGAGAGTTCGGCGTTTGATGACATCCGTGGCAATGCTTTCTACCCAGTAGACGCCAGTGATGACAAGGCTATCGAGCAAGATATTCGCAATCGTGCAGACACTCAGTATCACCCGGTCGGGACCTGTAAAATGGGCCCTAACAGTGATTCATTAGCCGTGGTAGATAACGATCTTAAGGTTTATGGATTGGATAATTTGAGAGTCATTGATGCTTCTGTGATGCCGACATTGATTGGGGCAAACACCAACGCGCCAACCATTATGATTGCTGAAAAAGTCGCAGATCAAATCAAAGAGGAATACGGGTTAGGTAAGCAAGCATCTAGTATTCAATCGAAAGGCGAAGCTGTGGTTTAACTCAAGAAGCGAAGTGATAACCATAAATAAAACAGTAGGTTAGATAGTCTTGATTTGATAAGACTCTCTAACCTATTTTTGTGTACTTACTTAGAACAAAGCAAAAGCTAATTCAATCGCTTAAACAATAGCTTAACCAATAGCCTAAATAATAGTGTTACTTGGTTAGAGCTTGATTAAGCCATTGATCAAATTGACCTTTTGGTAATGCACCGTTAATCGTATCGACACGTCTGCCATCTTTAAACACCATCACCGTGGGAATACTTCTGATTTGGTACATCGCGGCAAGCTGTTGCTGAGCTTCAGTATCAATCTTAACGAATCGAACATCTCCAGAGCGCTCTTTTGCAACGTCGCTGAACACAGGTGCAAAACCCACGCATGGGTTACACCATGTCGCCCAGAAATCGACAACCACAGGCTGTGAACTGTTCAAGATAGATTGGAAATTAAGTGACGTTCCCTCGATAGGAGCGCCATCGAGCAATGCTGTTTTGCATTTACCACAAGTTGGGCTTTCTGAAATTCTTTCTGAAGGAACTCGGTTTACGCCCTTACAAGATGGGCAACGTGTGTTGAATGTAGACATAACTTTCTCTTTTTATTGTCACTTCCGTGTCTAACGCGATTTACGAATCGACCACGGAACGCATATACTGTTTAAAACTAGAATACGATACTTAAATAAAAACAAACAATAAATAGGTAAATGATGACAAAATTTTACGCCGAAATTACTGGTTGGGGAAAGTGTCTGCCACCAGCCGTGCTGTCTAATGACGATTTAAGTACTTTCATTGATACCTCAGATGAGTGGATTCGTACCCGAACAGGCATCGAAAACCGTCGTATCAGTCATGTAAATACCTCTGAACTTGCCACTGTTGCAGCGAAGCATGCAATGGCATGTGCTGGCCTGACCGCTGATGATATCGATATTGTGATCATCGCGACGTGCAGCCCAGACTCCCTTATCCCAAATACCGCGTCTAAAGTTCAACAGAACTTAGGCATTAAGAGCGCAGCGGCTTTCGACCTCAACGCGGCATGTACTGGATTCATTTACGGTGTTGAAACCGCGACTCGACTGATTCAAGCGGGTAACTACCGTAATGCTATCGTTGTGGGTGCTGAGCGTCTTTCATTCTTCATTGATTGGACTAAGCGTGATACTGCAGTTCTTTTCGGTGATGGCGCTGGCGCTGTGGTTCTATCTCGCACTGAAGAACAAGTCGGCTTACAAGAAGCTCAGATCGGTTGTGATGCTGAAGGCCGTGATATTCTAGCGGTACCAAAATTCGGTACTTCTATGGATCGCTTTGCGGCTGATAACGGTTACTGGGACTTTGATTTCGTTGGTAAAGAGATCTTCAAGCGTGCAGTGAAAGGCATGGGCGCAGCGGCACACACAGTACTGAGCCGCACAGGTATCTCAACCGATAACATTGACGTTGTGATTCCGCACCAAGCGAACATCCGCATTATTCAAACCCTGTGTGATATGGCGGGTATTGAGCGCGATAAAGCGTTTGTTAACATCCAAAACTACGGCAACACATCGGCAGCCACTGTGCCAATTGCATTGTGTGAATCGTTAGAACAAGGTTTCGTTAAGCCTAACAACAATATTCTTGTTGCGGCATTTGGTGCAGGTTTAACGTGGGGTGCTGGCCATATTAAATGGGGTAGTCGCGTTGAACCGTTAGGTCAATCGGATGCTAAGCTTCCAGAAGCTGATAAATCCGCTTTAGAGCTTCTAGAAAGAGCCATTTTACACTGTAAAACACACCCGAATTCAACGAACGAATAACGCTGATGAGCCCAATTCGTCTTGTAAGCAAAGTACGTCTTATGACTAAAGCCGACCTCGATGGGGCGGCTTTAGTCCACCAAGCAACGTTTGTTCGACAAAAGAACTCAAGATGTTGGTTACAATGTAACTTAAGTGCTGCGCCACGTTTTCTTAACTTTGTTGCAGAGAGCGAAGGCGAGATTGTTGGTTACATTATTTGGGTTCAGAAGAGTGGGTTTAGACCTCAAGCTGTATTGGAGTTAGAACAACTTGCTGTATTGCCAAGCGCACAGGGCAAAGGATTGGGTAAAAAGCTGATTCTAGATTCCCTGCCGCAAGTAAAGCAGCAGCTAGCGCAGCAAGGGTCAACACTAAAGCATGTTCTGGTTACCACCAGAGCAGACAATTTTGCACAAAAACTGTATCAGTCAACATTGGGTGCAGAGGTCGAAACCACGATTTCAAACCTGTACTCTGCTGACGAAGTGCTTATGATAGCTCGCAATGTGGGTGAACGGATCTGATCGCTGAGTTATTGGAACTGATAGTTGTCAGCGATATAAGTCGGCCATCAGCGATAAATATTTGACTAGGGACTTGTAGAGTCCCTTTTGTTATTTCTTAGGAAGTGTTTTGAAGAAAGTTTTAGCGATTGGCTACGTTTGGCCAGAACCGAACTCATCGGCGGCAGGCAGCCATATGATGTCTCTTTTACGCCTGTTCAAGAGACAAGGTTGGTCCGTTGAATTTGCAACACCAGCTCAAGAAACCGAGCACATGATTGATCTCTCTGAAGAGGGCATCACAAGCCAATCTATACAGTTAAATTGCGATAGCTTTGACCAGTACATTGAAGAGCTACAACCTGATGTCGTGATGTTTGACCGTTTCATGATGGAAGAGCAGTTTGGTTGGCGCGTGGAAAAAGTATGCCCGAATGCCTTTAAGTTACTGGATACGGAAGATTTACAGTTCCTACGTAATGCTCGACACGAAGCTGTTAAGAAAGAAACAGAACTGACTAAAGCGCATTTGTACAGTGACTTGGCTAAACGTGAAATTGCCGCGATTTTACGCTGTGATCTTTCGTTGATCATTTCTAGCTATGAGATGGATCTGCTTAAATCTGAGTTCAATATCGATCCAACACTGCTTCATCACTTGCCGTTCATGGTTGATCTCAACACTCTAGCTGAAAGCACGAAAAGCTTTGAAGAGCGTAAGCATTTCATGACGATAGGTAACTTCAGACACGCACCGAACTGGGATGCCGTACTTCAGTTACAAAAGATTTGGCCGAAGATTCGTAAGCAGTTGCCTGACACAGAACTTCACATTTATGGATCGTACCCGCCACCGAAAGCGACGGCATTGCATAACCCTAAAACTGGTTTCCATATCAAAGGTTGGGCGAAAGACGCTCAAGAAGTGATGGAACAAGCTCGTGTGTGTGTTGCACCCCTTCGATTTGGTGCGGGCATTAAAGGTAAGCTGCTAGATGCGATGAAACTACAAACTCCGAACGTGACCAGTGAAATTGGTAGCGAAGGCATGTTACCGCAAGGCGAACTGCAATGGCCTGGCGCGGTTGCCGATGATATCTACGAGTTTGTTGAAGCTGCAGTTGCCCTCTATAAAGATGAAGAGAAGTGGCTGAAAGCACAAAGCCAATGTCATTCAATCCTTGAAGCGTACTACGAGCAGAATCAACTCGGCGACGCACTGATTGAGCGATTAACGGCGTTAGAGTCTGAACTTGAATCTCATCGACTAGATAACTTCTTTGGCTCGATGCTCAAGCACCACAGCATGGCGAGCACCAAGTACATGTCGCAGTGGATAGCTGAAAAGAATAAGACTAAGTAACTGATAAAATATAACCGAATCAAATAATAAGCCCTTAGGTTAACGCCTAGGGGCTTTTTCATGCGGGACGTTTTTTAATTCCAGACTTACAAACCGAAACATACTAGCGCTACATTAGCATTGACTAATTTACTTTTATTAGTAAACTCTAATTTATAGGTTGTTATGAGTTTATGATGTTTGTGGATAGGAGAGGTCGGTGATGGGTTTAATACCTTGGGATGCATTGTTCGGTGGCATGTTGTTAGGTGCGTCGGCAATTATACTTATGTTAGGCATAGGGCGAGTAGCAGGAATCAGCGGTATTGTTAGTCGACTACTGCCATCAGGTTCGAATAATAGTGCAAGCAAGGCTTCTCAATCAGGTACGGGTAACAACGTTGAGAAGACCGAAAAGCACTGGCGCATCGCCTTTGTTGTGGGAGTGATCATAAGTGGTTGGCTATTAATCCCAACAGGTTATCAACTTCCACAGTTAGAAGAGATGAATTTCGTTTTAGTCATTATCGCTGGTCTTTTGGTGGGCTTCGGGACTAAAACAGCAAACGGTTGTACTAGCGGCCATGGCATTGTGGGAATGGCTCGTTTATCTAAACGTTCTATTGTTGCGACCTGCGTATTTATGGGCGTGGCAATCGTAACCGTGTTTATCAAGAACCTGATTGGCTTGGGGGCATAATGAAAAACGCTTCATTTACTATCGTTGTCGGTTTGGTCGCAGGTGTTCTGTTTGGGTCAGGAATGATTATCTCAGGCATGGTTGATCCTGAGAAGGTACTCGGCTTCCTAGACATTACCGGTAGCTGGGACATTAACTTGGCATTCGTCATGGGTGGCGCGCTATTGGTCTTCGCACCGTTTTATCATCTGGTCATTAAAAAGCGCGCAAAAGCCATCAATGGTGAACCTTTAGATAGCAGTAATAATCCACTAATAGATAGAAAGTTGATCTTGGGTTCAACTGCTTTTGGTTTAGGCTGGGGGATTGCAGGCTTTTGCCCAGGCCCAGCAGTAACCAGCCTAAGTGGCGGCAACCCGACGGTGTGGGTGTTTATGGTCAGCATGCTGGTGGGAATGTGGATAGCGGGCCGTACAAACAAAACCTGTTAGCATGATACCTATCATTTATAGCATGGGCTTTGAGATGTTTCGCTCTGGGCTGACACAATAGAGAGGTTGACTCGCTTTAAGTAGAAGGCTAATCAGCCTCTTTCTATATCTACTGTTTTCTATTATCTGCACTTATCTACAATTATCTATAACTTACTGTTTGATCGTTGTTGAAACAGGGCAGTGGTCGCTGAGTTTGTAGTCGAGCACATCTTGCGTTTCAAATACCTTTTGCTTCGCAGGAGAAGCATCTAAGGACTTGCTCACCACAATATGATCGATCACCGAACGAAACTGATGTGTGCGATGATTATTGCGGTTTGAGCGTACCTTACAATCTGCTCGAGTTTTTCTTGTCGCCAACTGAGCATTGGTATTTTGCGTCAAATCTTTCCACATCCAATCTCTTGAATAGGAGAGGTTATGGTTAAAGTCGCCCAGAATCGCGTAGTCTTCGCCTTTACGTTCTCTTTGCTGTATCCACTTATTCAGTTGTTGAGCTTGGTCTTTGAGCCTTGAACAGTCACGGTTAGACTTATACGCGCCGCTGCAACCCGCCTTTAAATGCACTGACAACATGTGAATTGGCTTTGCATCCCTTTCTAACACTATATAACTGGCGAACCTCAGCTTACTATTAGCACTCGTTTCAAGAGGAAAATCAGCGTAGTTGGTCAGTGCTATTCCTTTACGTACCGCGAAACCTGTGTATTGGTTCACTTCTTTGAATTGATGGTTGTTGTTTTTTGGCAATGCTCGGTCAGACATTAATATATCGTAGTGATCGCCAGCAATATGCTGAATAGCTTTCACATCATCGACCTCTTGAAAAGCGACAACATCGGCATCTAAGGATCGGAAATACTGTTCGAGTTTATCGAAATCCGCTTGAGCACGTTTGGAAGAAAACTTATTCACAGCCTCGTTGGTTGATAACCATTCGATATTCCAACTGGATATGCTCAAAGGTTCAGCAAATGCATGGCTACTGATTAAGCAACCTAACAATATCCAATTTTGAAGTCGTTTCATTCCAAATATCCCTAATTCTGTCATCCAATATAGTTGAGCCGTTATCCTACAACACTTACCAAAAATTCAACTCTTTTTAGCAGTTTTTTTATTGTTACATTGTTTCTTTTCGACTTGAGAACTAGCGTAATAATATTGAATTTATCTTGTTCAGCCTGAGCGTTTTATTGATCCAAATCAATACTCAAAGTTGGTGGTTCTCGTTAAATACGCCACAATATCTAGTGTTAGTTAAACGATAAATCGCTCTATGTAGTGTGTTTGTGGATAAGTCTGTGAATACCTTAAGAGTAAGGAGAAGTGGTGAAATCAATCGTAATCAAGCGTGATGGCTCAAGAGCTCCATTCAGTAGAGATCGTATCCAAGCTGCAGTGGAAGCAGCATCAGACAAAGCCGATAAGGAAATTGCTATTTATGCTCTGAATGTGGCATTAGCAGTTGAGTTGAAGCTCGAAGACTACGATGAAGTTCATATTTCTGAAATTCAGACTTTGGTCGAGAACGAGCTAATGCAGGGACCGTATAAGTCTCTGGCTCGTGCCTACATTGAATATCGTCATGACCGCGACATCGCACGTGAAAAGCAAAGCGCTTTAACACGTGAGATCGAAGGTTTGATCGAAGAAAGCAATGTTGATCTGATCAATGAGAATGCCAACAAAGACGGTAAAGTTATCCCAACTCAGCGTGATTTGCTGGCGGGTATCGTGGCTAAACACTATGCAAAAACTCACATTTTGCCGCGTGACATCGTACAAGCTCACGAGTGTGGTGACATTCACTACCACGATCTAGACTACGCGCCGTTCTTCCCAATGTTTAACTGTATGCTTATCGATCTGAAAGGCATGTTAACGCATGGCTTCAAGATGGGTAACGCTGAAATCGACACACCTAAGTCTATTTCAACGGCGACAGCGGTAACCGCGCAGATCATCGCACAAGTAGCGAGCCACATCTACGGCGGTACCACGATTAACCGTATCGACGAGGTTCTAGAGCCTTACGTAATGGCGAGCTACGAGAAGCATTTATCACTAGCGAAAGAGTGGGACATTCATAGCCCTGAAGCTTTTGCTATCTCTCGTACAGAGAAAGAGTGTTACGACGCGTTCCAATCTTTGGAATACGAAGTAAACACGCTACACACGGCTAACGGTCAAACACCATTCGTGACGTTTGGTTTTGGTCTAGGCGAAAGCTGGGGTTCGAAACTTATCCAGCAATCTATCTTGAAAAACCGCATCGCAGGTTTGGGTAAGAACCGCAAAACAGCGGTATTCCCTAAACTGGTGTTTGCAATCAAAGATGGTTTGAACCACCAGAAGCAAGATCCAAACTACGACATCAAGCAACTAGCGCTTGAATGTGCGTCTAAGCGTATGTACCCAGATATTCTTAACTACGACAAAGTGGTAGAAGTGACAGGGTCATTTAAAACGCCTATGGGCTGCCGTAGCTTCTTGAATACTTACGAAGAAAACGGTGAGTTGATTCACGAAGGCCGTAACAACTTAGGTGTTGTTAGCTTGAACTTGCCACGTATTGCGATTAACGCAAAACAAGATATGACTAAGTTTTACGAGCTGCTTGATGAAAAACTGAAGCTAGCTCGTCGTGCTCTAGAAACTCGTATCTCGCGTCTAGAAAACGTGAAAGCGCGTGTTGCGCCAATCCTATACATGGAAGGTGCGTGTGGCGTTCGCTTGAAAGCAGACGATTCTATTGCCGATATCTTCAAGAATGGCCGTGCGTCAGTTTCTCTTGGTTACATTGGTATCCATGAAGCGATGACAGCCCTTTACGGCACTGACGTTCACCTGTACGACGATGGCGAAATGCGTGCTAAAGCGCTTGAGCTGGTGGAGTACATGAAACGTGAAGTGGAATCTTGGACAAAAGAGACAGGTTACGCGTTCAGCCTATACGGCACACCAAGTGAAAACCTATGTAGCCGTTTCTGCAGCATCGATACCAAAGAGTTTGGTGTGATTGATGGCGTAACAGACCGTGGTTACTACACCAACAGCTTCCACTTAGACGTACAGAAGAAAGTGAACCCATACGACAAGATCGATTTCGAGATGCCTTATCCAGAAATCTCTAGCGGTGGTTTCATCTGTTACGGCGAATTCCCGAACATGCAGAAGAACATCGAAGCGCTAGAAAACGTATGGGACTACAGCTACACGCGTGTTCCTTACTATGGCACCAACACGCCGATTGATGAGTGTTACGAATGTGGTTACAACGGTGAGTTCGACTGTACGAGTAAAGGCTTTACATGTCCTAAGTGTGGCAACCATGACTCAACCAAAGTGTCAGTAACACGCCGCGTTTGTGGTTACCTTGGTAGCCCAGATGCACGACCATTTAACTTCGGTAAGCAAGAAGAAGTTAAACGCCGCGTGAAGCACCTTTAGTCAGGCCTAAGAGCATTAGAAATAAGATTGGTATCGGCTCAATGTCGATACCAATTCATTTGTTTCACTTCTCGCTACTTTCAAGTTAAACCATTAAGCAATCACGAGTTTTCAATACTGCCTTATGAATTATCATCAATATCACCCAATCGACGTTGTAAACGGCCCAGGAACACGATGCACTTTGTTTGTGTCGGGTTGTGTGCACCAGTGCCGTGGGTGTTATAACCAGTCGACGCAAAGGTTGGACTCTGGGCATTTGTTCACTCAAGAACTGCAAGACCAAATTATTGCTGATCTTAACGATCCGCGGATCAAACGTCGTGGTTTATCGCTTTCTGGTGGTGACCCTCTGCATCCTGCAAACGTGTCTGAAGTACTTAAGTTGGTTCAGAGAGTAAGGGCGGAATGTGCTGGGAAAGACATTTGGATGTGGACGGGTTACGAACTCGACGAATTGGATGATAAACAGAAACAAGTACTTGAATACGTGGATACTTTGATTGACGGTCGCTTCGAGCAAGACAAAGCGGATCCAATGTTAGATTGGAGAGGCAGCTCAAACCAAATTATTCATCGGTTCCAACTTTAGTGGACTAACGTAAATTTACGACATCCTACATTAGTACAAATAGTTAGCCTCAGCCCCTCTGCTGAGGCTTTTTTATTTTATGACGCAGTTAAATTTGTAAATTGATGGAATATTGAACTATCAGGAGTAGGGATTGCTAGGATGCACTGGATTCAACTAGAGTTATCTCCTAAAAATCAAAACTTTGATGAATTTCTGTTTCTTAAATTGTAAATAAAATGATAACTTGGAGGTCATTACTTGAATTTCAAAGGGTTGTGACTTTCATGTTTTCACATCTACCAAAACCAACTTTAGATCCAATTCTATCTCTATCTGTCGCTTACCGCGGTGATCCTCGCACTGATAAAGTCGATTTAGGCATTGGTGTTTACAAAAACGATCAAGGTGAGACACCTATCATGAAAGCCGTTTCTATGGCTCAAGATATTGTTGTCGAAACTCAAAAAACCAAAGCTTACGTTGGCCTAGCCGGCTGTGAAGAGTTTAACCAGAGTATGGTTGATCTGCTGCTTAAAGGGACTTCTGCAATGGGTCGCGTTGCTGCGATTCAAACACCAGGTGCAAGTGGTGCACTTCGTATGTTGGGTGACTTGATGAAAGTTTCTCAGCCAGACACGACAGTTTGGATTTCAAACCCAAGCTACGTTAACCACAAACCGGTGATGGAAGCGGCTGGCTTAAAAGTTCGCTACTATAATTACTTCAGTCCTGAAACGAAGCAAGTTGATACTGCAAAAATGCTGGAAGACCTATCGAAAGCCGGTCCTTCAGATGTGGTACTACTGCACGGTTGTTGTCATAACCCAACGGGTGCCGACATCAACTTTGAAGCATGGCAGGAAATTACCAAACTATCACAGAAAAATGGTTTCTTACCGTTCGTCGATATCGCCTATCAAGGTTTTGGTGACGGCCTAGAAGAAGACGCGAAAGGTCTTCAGCATATGGCTAACAATGTTGAAGAAATGCTTATCACGACATCTTGTTCGAAGAATTTTGGTTTGTACCGCGAAAGAACGGGTGCAGCTATCGTGATCGGTAAAAACAGCGAACATGTTGGCAATGCCAAAGGTAAGCTTCTCACGCTTGCTCGTTCAACTTACACAATGCCGCCAGATCATGGTGCCGCTTTGGTTAAAACAATTCTTCAGAATCAAGAGCTAACCACGATTTGGAAACAAGAGCTGAGCGAAATGCAGCAACGTTTGATAAATCTGCGTCAAAGCTTATGCGATGAATTGCGAAATACTTACAACACGTCACACTTTGATTTCATTGAAAGCCATAAAGGTATGTTTACTGTACTAGGCTTTAAAGAAACTCAGATGAATCAATTACGTGAAGAATATGGAATCTACGGTGTTGGTGATGGACGCATCAATATTGCAGGTCTTTCTGAATCCCATATCCCTTATGTAGCAAAAGCGATTGCCAACGTATCAAAATAGAAGGTGACTGAATGTATAACTGGAAAGCGATTATAACTCTAATGTTAAGTGGCGGTCTTTTTGCTTGTTCGACGACGACTCAGGTTCCTGTCGAGCCAGAGCAAAAGCCTCAAGTAGAACAACCGGTTGTTGATGATTCTTCGAAAGGTGATGTAACTGAAGGCGAGAAAGTAACAGAACCTACAGAGAAGCCAGACGAAGTAAAACCAACTGAGCCAGAGAAAAAACCTGTACCCGTTGAAAAACCAGTAGAAAAAGTAACAAAGACAAGCGATGGTAAACTGATCCTTGGTGAAGAAGAGTGGGTGTTTGTCCCTGGTCTTAAAGAAGCATTTAAAGCTCGTGTAGATACGGGTGCTACAACTTCTTCAATCAGTGCGGTGGATATCGTTGATTTTGAACGTGACGGAAAAGACTGGGTTAAGTTCAAGATTGAACATGACGGTATAACAACTGAAGAGGTCAGCCTACCTGTAGAGCGTTGGGTTAAGATCAAGCAATCGAGCGCTGAAGGTACACAACGACGCGCTGTGGTTGTAGCTGCGATTCAAATTGGTGATCTAAAAGATAAAACCGAGTTTACGTTAGCAGACCGAACGCATCTTTCTTTCCCACTCCTGTTGGGTAGAAGTTTCTTCAGAGACGTTGCGGTTGTCGATGTGGGCCAGAAATATGTTCAGAAAAAAATAACTAAATAGCGAGAAGCTGTAGTAGTTCAGACGAGATCTGACACTTTTATTTTTGATAAATGGAATCCCTGCTAATGGAATTGGCGGGGATTTTTTCTATTTATGGCGTAATAACCGACTAAATGCACTTAATTGTGAATTGTTCGCTATCCGTTCACTGTTTAACCTCGACAATGTGATCCTGATCTCTATATAATCCGCGCTTCGTTTTATGTTTAATCCATATTTTTATATTTCTTGTTTAGGCGCGTCAATCCGCCTAATAATTATCTGTCAGTACACGCTTAGGAATTAGTTCTTTGATATCTACCGCGAACATCACAATGCAATTTGGCGCAGAGCCGCTGTTTGAAAACATCTCTGCTAAATTTGGTAACGGCAACCGCTATGGTTTGATCGGCGCCAATGGTTGCGGAAAATCAACGTTCATGAAAATCCTAAGTGGGGCATTAGCGCCAAGTTCGGGCAACGTTTCTATTACTCCAGGAGAAAAACTGGGTGTCCTAAGCCAAGATCAGTTCGCTTTTGAACAATACAGCGTTATCGACGTTGTGATCATGGGTGATAGAAAACTGTGGGAAGTAAAACAAGAACGTGACCGCATTTACTCTTTGCCAGAAATGAGCGAAGACGATGGCATGAAAGTCGCGGAACTTGAAAGCGAATTCGCGGAAATGGATGGCTACACAGCAGAAAGCCGTGCAGGTGACATCCTAATTCAAGCGGGTATCGAAGAAGAGTTTCACTTCGGCTTGATGCAGCAAGTTGCTCCAGGTTGGAAACTGCGTGTGCTATTGGCGCAAGCATTGTTCGCGAACCCAGATATCCTGCTTCTTGATGAACCAACCAACAACTTGGACATTCACACGATTAACTGGCTTGCTGAAGAGTTAAACCAGCGTAAATGTACAATGATCATCATTTCGCACGATAGACACTTCCTGAACTCGGTATGTACGCATATGGCGGATATCGACTACGGCGAGCTACGCGTTTACCCTGGTAACTACGAGTACTTCCTAGAAGCGTCTGGCTTGATTCGTGATCAACTACTAGCTAACAACGCTAAGAAAGCGGCTGAGATAAGCGAGCTTCAAGACTTCGTAAACCGCTTTGGTGCAAACGCATCTAAAGCAAAACAAGCAAGCTCTCGTGCCAAGAAGATGGATAAAATCACGCTTGATGAAGTGAAGTCATCAAGCCGTATGAGCCCATCAATTGATTTTGGTGAAGGTAAGAAACTGCACCGCCAAGCACTAGAGCTTAAAGAGCTTGGCCATGGTTTTGATGGAGAGACTCTGTTCTCTGATGGTAATCTGTTACTCGAAGCAGGGACACGTCTTGCGGTTATCGGTGAGAACGGTGTAGGTAAAACCACCCTGTTAAAATGCCTAGTTCAAGAACTGGAGCAAAATGAAGGTATCGTTAAGTGGTCTGAAAATGCTTCTGTAGGTTACTGCCCGCAAGATAGCACAACTGACTTTGATAACGATCTGAGCATCTTTGATTGGATCTCACAATGGCGTACAGTGAAGCACGATGATCTAATGGTACGTGGCATTCTTGGTCGTCTATTGTTTACTGCTGATGATGCGAACAAGCAAGCTCGCAATTGTTCAGGTGGTGAGAAGAACCGTCTATTATTTGGCAAGCTAATGATGCAAGACATCAACGTGCTTGTTATGGACGAACCAACTAACCACATGGACATGGAAGCAATCCAAGCGCTTAATGATGCACTGAAGGTTTACACTGGCACGCTTATTTTTGTCAGCCATGACCGCGAGTTTGTTTCGTCATTAGCGACACACATTATTGATGTGAAAGACCAACAGTTGGTAAGCTTCCAAGGTACTTACGAAGAGTACTTAGATCATCAGAAAAAGATGCTGATGGTTGCTCTGTAGAAGTAAATTGCTCGCTAAGTGTTAATACAGCTAAAAGCGAGCGATAACTGCAACAATAAAAAGCCCCGAGCATGATTATGCTCGGGGCTTTTTTATTTCGTGTCGTTGTATCATTGCTTATGAACGACACCTAACTTAGAAGTAGCTATAACTTAGAAGTAACTCTAGCTTAGGTGTAGACTTAATTTAAGAAACCGAACCTAGCTAAGAAAGCGAATCCAGTATTGAAATCAAAGTCAGCTTAGAAGCCGAATCGAGCTGACATCAAGATTTGGTGTCCGTAAGTACCGTTATTACGCATATCTAGACCTACAGAAAGTTGGTCTGTTGAGTGAAAACGTGCGCCTACACCAACAATCGAACGTGTGTCATCGTTATCGATCAACTGACCAAGGCGTGCATTGAGTTCAACATTCGCCAAAATCCATGCTCTCAAACCGATGTTTACTTCAGTTTTGATGTGGTTGTCGTCATTACGTTCGATGTTATGCAGTAACATTTGACCCGTAACGTCAGCAAATTGACTAATTGGGCCGTGGAATCCCATACCTACCGCTGCGTCCCAATCACTTTCAAATTCTGAATCGATACGAGCAACAAAATGAGAGTTCTGGGTAAACATGGTTGTGACTTCACCACCAAACGTACTAGGGCTCGTCCCCATGCGCAGCTCGAATGTGTTGTAGTTAAAGTTGTTTGCAGACGCAGAGAATGAACACAGTGCAGCTAGTCCTAAAAGGACAGTCTTGTTTGTGCGACCTAGCATGGTGACTCCATATAAATTGTATTTTCGGCAGTATATACAAAAAAGCCTGCAATATGCAGGCCAATTTATTGAAGCTTATTATTTACAGCAAGTTATTTAAGCTTTCTGCTTATAACACTTGGATGTGATCAACTTCGATTTCAGGTGTTTTACCACCTTCATACTCACCAAAGATACGAATTTTTGTATCAGCAGTCAGTGGTGCAGCTAAGCGAATGTCATCATCCAGTTCAATTTGAATTTCGCTTTGTCCATCAGAGAAGATAAACGTATCGCTTTTTAGTTGGCGAACAATTTTTCCATCAACAACGGTGTCTTGTTCTGAAAACATGCTTGTGTTTTCAAGTAGAGAAGCAACAGAAACTGTCTCGATTGGTCCAGTGTAGGCAATAGCGCTCTCGTGCTTGTTGTTGCTATTGCCGTTGTCGCTGTGGTGGTCACCAGCCATTGCGAAAGTAGGAGCAAGAATAATAGTGGTTGCGATAGCTAATACAGTTGTTTTCATGATGAATCCTTAAGTGTTGTTTTTTAGTTGAAACGTCATTCTTTAGTTGAAACGTTTTCTTAAGTTAAAGAATTTTTTGCGGAGACGTTCCGTTTCGATGGAGCTATTAAACAACACCTGGGTTGAATCCAGAGTGAGTAACACATTCATTTTCCATTCATTTTATTGAGCATCTACTCGGCAATGGCGTTAAGATGGAGTAATAGAAATATTGCCCACAGCTATAAATTGCAAATTAAGAAATTAAGGATTTAAGTACGAATGCGAGCACCATTAAGCACCCTTATGGTTCAAGGGACAACGTCAGATGCCGGGAAAAGTGTTTTGGTGGCAGGTTTATGCCGTGTATTGGCAAGAAAAGGAATCAAAGTGGCACCCTTCAAGCCACAGAACATGGCTTTAAACAGTGCTGTGACGAAAGATGGTGGCGAAATTGGTCGTGCTCAAGCGGTTCAGGCGCAAGCTTGTAATATTGAACCTACCGTTCACATGAACCCTGTATTGTTAAAACCGAATTCAGATACGGGTGCACAAGTTATTCTTCAAGGCCGCGCGATCAGTAACATGGAAGCGACGGGTTACCATGATTATAAGAAAGTCGCGATGAATACGGTTATTGACTCGTTTGACCGACTTTCTGAAGAATACGAAAGCGTGATGATTGAAGGTGCGGGCAGCCCAGCTGAAATTAACCTTCGCGAAAATGATATTGCGAACATGGGATTTGCTGAAAAGGCGGATATCCCGGTGATCATTGTTGCCGATATTGACCGTGGTGGCGTTTTTGCGCACCTCTACGGCACATTAGAGTTATTATCTGAGTCTGAACAAGCTCGCGTAAAAGGCTTTGTGATAAACCGCTTTAGAGGCGATATCGCGCTACTTCAATCTGGACTTGATTGGCTAGAAGAGAAAACCGGCAAGCCAGTGATAGGTGTATTGCCATATCTTCATGGTTTTAACCTAGAAGCGGAAGATGCCATCACTTCAACTCAAGAGTCTGAAGGAGAAGCTAAACTTAAAGTCGTGGTGCCTGTTCTAACTCGAATCAGTAACCACACAGACTTTGATGCACTAAGACTCAATCCTTCCATTGATTTACGTTACGTAGGCAAAGGTGAGCGTGTAAGCAACGCTGATTTGATTATCTTGCCGGGTACAAAATCAGTAAGAGCAGACTTGGATTACCTAAAAGAGCAAGATTGGGACAAAGACATTCAACGTCATCTACGCCTGGGCGGCAAAGTGATGGGTATCTGTGGCGGTTACCAGATGCTAGGAAAGATCATTCACGATCCTGATGGTGTTGAAGGTGAGCCAGGAAGCAGCGAAGGGTTAGGATATCTCGATACTGAAACGACGCTAACACAACAGAAAACCTTAACAAACGTGCGCGGCACCATGACACTTGATGGTAAAACAGCACAAGTAAAAGGGTATGAAATCCACGTAGGCAGGACTGATGTCAAAGAAACAGTATTACCAGTTCAGTTAGAATCAGGCAGCCTTGATGGCGCTGTGAATCAAGATAACTCAATTTTTGGTACTTACCTGCATGGCGTATTCGATAGCAGTGATGCGTTGTCGCTTATCTGCGAATGGGCAGGAGCCAATGATGTGACAGCGATTGACCACGAACAGCTTAAAGAACTGGGTATTAATCGAATCGCTGATGCCATAGAAGAGCATTTAAATCTTGATTTGCTTTGGCCCGAATTAACAATTTAGGTCTGAATGTAAAAGCTTTAGCCTGCGTTAAACCGTTAAGTCTGAACTGAAAGCGAGCTCAAGAACTGAAACGAACAATAGATAAGTGGTCACAATGAAAAAGCGAGTCATCCTTTTAACCATCGCCTTAACTTCGGCATTGAGTTCTAGTCATCTTTTGGCTGCGGAAAAGCTACGAGTTTACGCTGCATCGTCGATGACGAATGCGGTAAACTTGTTGGTCGAAGAGTTTGAGAAAGATCATTCTGTCGATGTTATTCCAGTCTATGCCAGTACGTCATCTTTGGTACGCCAAATCGAAAGAGGCGCGCCAGCAGACATTTTTATCTCAGCAAACGAAAAATGGATGACGCATTTAGTCGATCGTCAATTGGTTTCTAGTGACAATGTCACAAATCTGTGTGAAAACGAGCTTGTACTGATTTCCCCGAAAGAGACGCCAATATCTTTGGATCTCTCAAACGGTGATCAATGGGCTAAACTACTCACGAATGAAAGACTTGCGGTTGGCAACACTATGTCGGTTCCTGCGGGTATCTATGCGAAAGAAGCGCTAGAAACGTTAGGTGTATGGGACGATGTGAAGACTCGATTGGCACCAAGTAACAATGTTCGTATGGCATTGGCTTTGGTAGAGCGTAGTGAAGCTAAGCTTGGCATTGTCTACAAAACCGATGCGTTGCTTTCTAAAGAAGTGAACCTCGTGTCGACGTTCCCATCAAATTTACATACGCCAATACGTTACCCGGTAGCGAAATTGAGCGATAAAGTCGTCGCAGAAGAGTTTTATACTTTCCTAAACAGCGAAAAAGCGAAGGACACCTTGAACAGTTTTGGATTTGAAGTGCGTTAAATGATGTATTTATCGGAATACGAATACCAAGCCTTAATGCTGAGCTTGAAAGTCGCTGGTTTTGCCATCTTGTGGCTTATTCCTATCGGCATCGGCTTAGCATGGTTGCTTGCTAAAAAACAATTTGTGGGCAAAAGCATTGTAGAAAGTGTTGTCCATCTGCCTTTGGTGCTTCCACCTGTGGTCATCGGTTATTTGTTGCTGGTGATGATGGGTAGGCAAGGCATTATAGGAGCTTGGCTCAATGACGTATTTGGTATTGTATTTAGCTTTAGCTGGAAGGGCGCATCACTTGCTTGTGTAGTCGTGGCGTTGCCGTTAATGGTCCGTTCTATCAGACTGAGCTTAGAAACTGTAGACAGTAAACTCGAAGAGGCCGCAGCCACATTGGGCGCTTCCCCGATTCGAGTATTCTTCACTATCACATTGCCTTTGATGATCCCTGGGATCATCACTGGCACCATGCTTTCTTTTGCGAGAAGCCTGGGTGAATTTGGCGCTACGATAAGCTTTGTTTCCAATATCCCCGGTGAAACTCAAACCATTCCATTGGCCATGTACACGTTTATCGAAACTCCCGGCGCCGAAATGGAAGCAGCGCGTTTATGCGTCATTTCTATTGTGATTGCGCTTAGTTCGCTGATGTTATCTGAGTGGTTAAATAGAAAATCATCACAGCGACTGGGAGGAAATGCATGAGCGCTCTGATCCTTCAATATCAACAACAGCTTGGTGACACTTTTTTTGATATCGATTTAACGCTACCTAGTCATGGTATCACTGCGATTTTTGGGCGTTCCGGTGCGGGGAAAACCTCACTCATTAACGCGATTAGTGGTCTTAAACAACCAGATAAAGGCTTGATCAGTGTGTCTGGTACGACTTTGTTTGATAGCGCTAACGGCATTAATTTGCCGACTCACAGACGCAATGTCGGTTATGTGTTTCAAGAGTCACGTTTATTCCCGCATATGAAGGTGTCGTCGAACCTTAAATATGGCATGAAAGGCATTGATAACACGCACTACGATCAAATCGTTTCGTTGCTATCTTTGAGTTCATTGCTCGATCGTTATCCAGCGCGTTTGTCTGGTGGTGAAAAGCAACGTGTGGCGATTGGCCGAGCATTGTTATCTAAGCCAAGCATTTTATTGATGGATGAACCGTTGGCCTCTCTCGATTTACCGCTAAAGCGTGAAGTGATGCCGTTTCTAGAAAACTTATCCGAAACCGTTCAAATTCCGATCATTTATGTCACCCATAGTCTTAATGAGATCTTACGCTTGGCGAATCACCTAGTGATTATTGATCAAGGTAAAGTTATTTCATCAGGAGTAACCGAAGATGTATGGGCCTCAAGAGCCATGCAGCCATGGCAATCTTTCTCAGAGCAAAGCTCGTTATTTGAAGCAACGCTTGCAGAGCACAATGATGATTATGCGTTGTCTCGGTTAATGCTAGGAAAATCGACGTCTTTATGGGTTCAGAAGGTATCGAGTGAGATTGGGGCGGCGGTAAGGCTGCAAGTTAGGGCAAATGACGTCTCTATTGCGCTAGAACAGCCGCAAAGGACTTCGATACGTAATATTCTGCCAGTAACCATTCGAAGCGTAGAGACGCATCAGCAGGGCTCTAACAAACAGAGTGTGGCTGTTGAGCTGGAGTTGGAATCTGGATGTTATCTATGGGCAACCATCACATTGTGGGCGCTAGATGAATTAAACCTAGAAATTGGTCAACGAGTTTACGCGCAAATTAAGGGCGTGAGTGTCGCTCAAAGAGATATTGCGGTTACACATTAAAGTGTTGCGGTGCGTTAAACCCTCTGAGGGTTTCAACGTTTCTCTGCATTATAGGAAGTCTTAGTGTCGCTCTTGGTATTTTGGATTAAGGGAATCTCAAAATTCGATCTTGATTCCATGAATGGGTACATGCGTCATCTTTATACGGTATAACTGTCAGTTATGCGCCACACTGTATGTGTGCATAAGCATAATGCTGTGTAACAGCAAGAGCGGTAGCAGACGTTAAGAACAACGACAGGAAAAAGCAGCGGACATAAAAAAGCCGCGTGTTTAAAGCAACATGCGGCTTAATCATTAAGTTTTCGTTAAGTATTCAACCTAAATTTAGGTGAGATGAACGGCTTATCTGATGAAAACTTCTTTGAAATCACGCTTCAAGATAGCATCACGGCGCGCTTTCTTGATTTGCTTAGCCATGTCTTTTACACAGTTATGTAAAATTTGGTCAAGCAGTTGAGCTCGGTACTCTTCTTTTTCTTCATCAGACATGCCTTCTGGAAGTTTAAGAGTAGGGAACTCCTCCATCATGTTTACGCCAGCGAAAGCTTGGCTAACAGAGATTAGAGCGTGGAATTGCTCAAAGTTGTCTAAAACATTTTGTGCGCTTGCTGGAAGGCTGCTCCAAGTTTCACGCACTGCTTCTTCAGACACCTCATGAATAGAAGTAACCATGTTGTGCATCTCTTTAGGCACTTCATCAAATTCGATAACTTGGCGAAGCTCTGGTGAGATAGTGGTTAAATCGATTTCTTGTACTTCGTTGTTTGTAGCGTCTGACATAGTATTTCTCTTTAAAAAGAAACAATGCTAAAAAGATCTGTAAAAAAGTCAATATAATATAGAGATTAGGGCATGATTTAAGCTCAAATTTGAGCTACTTTGAATATTCAACACTAGATAAAGGTGATGTGATGATAGAAAAGGGATCTTCGATGCGCATATTGCTGGTTGATGATGTTCAACTTGACCGGATGCAACTTGCTATTCGACTTAAGCAATTAGGTCATATTGTTGAAGCTGTTGGCAGCGGAAAGGAAGCCCTGAATGTTTATTCTGATTTTGATCCTGAACTCGTACTACTCGATATCAGCATGCCAGACATGGATGGTTTTGAAGTCGCTAATGAGGTTCGCAGTCGATTCCCTGAATGGGTTCCTATCATCTTTTTGAGTGGTCACGAAGAGCCTGCAATGATTGCTAAGGCGATTGATGCGGGCGGTGACGATTACCTGATCAAGCCAGTTAACAAAGTTGTTTTGAATTCCAAGTTGATCGCAATGCAGCGTATCGCGCACATGCGACGAGAATTAAAGCAGAGTACTGCCAAACTCGAAGAACTCAACATACTCCTACAGCAACAAGCCAACGAAGACGGTCTCACCAAACTGTATAATCGTCGATATATGGACACTAAGCTTGAAGAAAGTATTGCATGGCATGGAAGGCGTAATATACCCATGACAGTCATTTTATTAGATGTAGACTTCTTTAAGCCTTACAACGATAATTACGGGCATATTCAAGGGGATACCTGCTTGCAAGGCCTTGCCACGACCTTAAAGCAACTCTTCGTTCGTGCGGGTGAGTATGTGGGGCGTTATGGCGGTGAAGAGTTTGTTTTGATTCTGAGTGATACCGACAGTGAAACGGCTAAGTTACAAGCTATCCGAGTCAAAGAGGCACTGCATGAAATGAACTATGCACACGATCATTCAACAGTATCCGATAGGGTGACAGTGTCACAAGGTGTGTTGTCATTTGTACCCGGAGGTGATGAATCTACGGCCTCTATTTACGACAAGGTTGACCAGGCGCTTTATCAAGCAAAGCAAAGTGGTAGAAATACCTTTATACAGCGAACTATTTTGGAGCTTGCACGTTAGTTGGTGAGCTCTTTTAGATAATTGAATTTATACTTCTAATAGCATTGAGCTAGGAAGCCGATTTAGTGATAAAAGAAATGCCACATTCAAAGTTATGCTCTAGGGTTAATATAAATAGGGCAGCCATACTTCCACTGCTTTGTTTTATCTTTCCTACAATAGGTAATGCAAACTCGTTGACAGATTCATTCAGAAAGGATCTGGAACGAACATTCGCGACGAGCGTACTGCTTAACGACACCGACGTGTTTACCTTTGGTATTAATAATTTTGATCCAAACAAAGTCTTTAGTTTAGATAACGAAGATATTGGCTCAAAAGACTCTGTAAGTCGCAGAAAAGATATCACTTCAATCAGCCTTCCGTATACGTTTGAACTACCTGAATATATTGAAGATAATCATCAAGAGATAACATTGCGTTTGTCAGCACTGCGTATTGAGAAGGACATTTCGTACGCGTCTACGGTGAAAAGCGATTTTCAAAAAGAATCAGTCATTTCTGGCTATGTAGAATTTGCGAATGTATCGCAATTAGATGAGCACTGGAGTTTCAGTTCTGCTATTGGTAACCACATCTCTTATTACCGTAATGACTTCGAATATCGTTCACCATTGCTTGAGCCTATTAAAGATCAATTGGATAACGTTTATCTTAATACCGATGCATGGGCTTACATCATTGAACCTAAGATTAAATTGACCTTTGAAGACAAGAATGACTGGGGAAAATACAAGTTAAGTACTAGTTGGCATTACTTCAATGGTATAGGTTGGGGAGAGGCTAATAATGGCAACGTTGGATATCCCGAAGGTTGGTATATCGCCAATGAAGCCAAGATTTTCTATGACTTAATACGCTGGGATAAGAACATTACTTCTATGTACTCCAGTATAAGGAGAATTGATATCGGTGGTGATACCGTTGCTTCTATGGGTACAACGTCATATTACGAAGGCAGTGTAGGTTGGCTACTCAACCCAAATCTATTTAACGACTGGGTTGATAATGTTGGAATTGGGTTTACGATCAATTACGGAAGTAGTCTGAAAGGAGGGAGCTTAGTTATCTTCTTCAACCAAGATTAATCTCCTTGTCTATTACACATAGAACTTATAACCAGTGGTTCTTCTCGTCATTAAAGCATACAGTTATTAATGTTCTGTTTACTGGTTATTAGTAACTAGTTATGGATACTTAAAGCTATTGAGTCTTTTAGTCATTGATAGTTGATAGTTGATAGTTGATAGCTACAGCAGCTATTGACGCTTCTAGCGACTAACACACAGCTTGTTTCGGCCTGTTTCCTTGGCTTTGTAAAGTGCATTATCAGCAAGCTTCAAAACCTCTTCAGGTTGTTTAGTAGTCGTACTATCAGACAGTCCAATACTTACCGTCACATTCACCACTTTAGTAGGATTGCTACTCTGGCCACGCTTTTTCATACCGGCTTCATGGTCATCAGGACGATCGAGAGTATTGCGAATAATCATGTCGTAATTCTGAATCTCAGAGATTAACGTCTGTAGGTGTTCTTTTGCTTGTTCAGTGCGCTTACCTTTGAAGATGATAGTGAATTCCTCACCACCGTAGCGATAGGCGCGAGCACCTCCGCCAGTTTCTGTGATAAGGCGTGCGACTAACTTGAGAACATCATCGCCAATATCATGGCCGTAGGTATCATTAAATTTCTTGAAGTGATCAATATCGACCATCGCCATCGAGTATTTTCGCCCTAAGTGCTTCATATCAACTTCTAAAGCGTGTCGGCCTGGAATATTAGTCAGTTGGTCATTAAAGGCCATATCGTGGCTTGCTGACATCACATAGATGATTATTAACGTCCCAGACAAAGAAAACATAGTGCTTGAGATGTATTGCACATCAAAAAAGATGAAAGTACATGAGCCAAGCAAGATCGCGCTATAAACCACAACATCGATAGAGCGGTTATAGACCAGAACTAAAATTGCCGTTAAGCCTAATAAGCAGAGGCTATACAAAACAAGAACAAATGGCAGCTTAGAAAAATCTCTTACCGTAAACAACACACCTTCGCTCCATGATTCGAAACCTCCGGCATGGAAGTGAGAAACGATAAGCTGTGCCCAAACCATAAACAGCACCACTACTAACGCATACAAGAACATCGACTTTGAGTTAACGCCATTGTCGGGAAATGCGTATACCAACAAACAGGTAACAGGAAGCAAGGTAGCAAGCAGAGAAAGTTCTAATAAAGTGGTGCCAGTATTGAGTGGCGTTTGCAAACGAATTTGGATGATTAGGTACGCGACAAGCATGGTAAAAGATACCATTGCCATACGACCCTGTCTGAATGTGTGACATAACAGAACGGCAACACTCAACAAAATATATGGGAGGTTGCTAGCAAACCCTAAGTTTGAACTCGTCACAAGAATGACGTTGTTCATACCTACGAGTAACATTGCTAATAGAAGTAAGGGAAAGCAAAATCGAAACAAGCTCGACGTTACAAAAGAAAATGCCATTTATGTGGTGAGCCTAAGTGTACTGATGATCTTATAATTTAATTTTATACGTAGGATACGGTTAAACAAGCGATTGCCAAGCTTTTTGCGTAAATTAGAGCAAAAACATGGTCATAGGTCGCTATTGGTGCAACCACATTTATATGTATTTGAGTTGCTATTAACCATAGAACGAACTACACAGTATATATGAGAAATTAATTAGTCGTTATAGATACTTAACAAAACGTAAGTCGTTAACATCAATAAGCGGTTGGTCATGGTAAGTTGTTAAGAGTAAAGAGCAACATTACCGAACACTACAAACGGAGGTGTAGTATGCAAATTAGTGTGGATGTACATAACTATATGGAAACACTCGTTGGTCATGTTTTGATTACCGAGGAATATGTGTCTAGTTATACCAACGAACAGTTAGCTGATCTTGCTTGTTTGGCGTTAGGTCAGTTAAAACCTATTTATATTCGTTTTGATATCGACTTTCTTGCTGCGCTACCAGAAGACAAATTGGTGCTCTATAAACGAAATAGTGAGATCGCGGTTAAAAATGCAGAGAGCATGATCATTGACGATCGAAGACGTGATCGTAAGGACAATATGCCGGTTATCTTTAGTCAACACAATTTTGATGATGACGTAGAATTGCAATGGTATGAAAAGCCATTGTTGAACGGCAAATAGTCGTGATAGTTTAAGGTCAGTACGATTATTTAAGGAGTAAAAAACGTGGGATTCTTTTCTAGATTATTTGGTGGCAAAGACAAAACCGAACAAAAAGTAGACATTGAGCCTGTGGAATATAAAGGATTCAATATTTACCAAGACGCCATTGCAGAATCTGGTCAGTACCGTGTTGCTGGGCGAATTGAGAAAGAGATCGACGGTGAAATCAAAACGCATCGTTTTATTCGTTCTGATGTTGTTTCAAACAAAGAAGACGCCAATGGATTGATGCTCAAAAAATCGCAGATGTTCATTGACCAAATGGGCGACAATATATTTAGCTAACCAATTAGGGTTAGAATTGATGTTGGTCATCATTTAGAGAGCTTTCAGTGTATATGCTGAAAGCTCTTTTTAGTTTTAGGGATAAAGAACAGCTAGTAGGTTGTTATTAAAAGGATTATTGGTGAGTGGTTTGACCTCTTTGTTCGAGAAGGCCATCATTTGTTGAAATGAAGTGCTTAAAACTCAACTAAATCGTTATAAGTAATAACTTTTCCTGTTCTTTGAACAAAACGCTTGAAGTATTAGTTGTCGTTAGATACAAACGAATAAGTCATTGTGCCAATAGTCAAGGAATCGCTATGCAAATTGGTGTACCAAGAGAAACACTCGCAGGTGAAACGCGAGTCGCTGCTTCACCGAAATCGGTAGAACAGCTTCTAAAATTAGGGTTTGAAGTTTGTGTTGAATCACAAGCAGGTGCGTTAGCAAGTTTTGACGATACAGCTTATGAACAAGCTGGAGCAAAAGTTGTTACCGCAGATGAAGCTTGGAAATCCGATATTATCTTTAAAGTTAACGCTCCAATCGTTGACGATACGAAAAATGAAATCGAATTACTAAAAGATGGCGCTACATTGGTCAGCTTTATTTGGCCTGCTCAAAACCCGGAATTAATGGAACAACTGTCCACTCGTAACATCAATGTGATGGCGATGGATTCTGTACCTCGTATTTCGAGAGCTCAAGCGTTAGATGCGTTAAGTTCTATGGCAAACATCGCGGGTTACCGTGCTGTTGTCGAAGCGGCGCATGAGTTTGGTCGATTCTTCACAGGTCAAATTACGGCAGCAGGTAAAGTTCCACCAGCTAAAGTATTGGTTGCCGGTGCGGGTGTTGCTGGCCTAGCGGCGATTGGTGCTGCGGGTAGTTTAGGTGCGATTGTTCGTTCATTCGACGTTCGTCCTGAAGTGAAAGAACAAGTAGAGTCTATGGGCGCTGAATTCTTGGAAGTGGATTTCAAGGAAGATACAAGCGCTGGTGATGGCTACGCAAAAGAGATGTCTGAAGCATTCAACAAGAAAGCTGAAGAACTTTACGCGGCTCAAGCGAAAGATGTCGATATCATCATTACTACGGCTCTTATCCCAGGGCGTCCTGCACCTAAACTGATTACCAAAGATATGGTAGACAGCATGAGCGCAGGTAGCGTGATTGTGGATCTTGCGGCTGCCAATGGCGGTAACTGTGAATACACGGTTGCAGACCAAGTAATCACAACCGCGAATGGTGTGAAAGTTGTCGGTTACACCGATATGGTAGGTCGATTGCCGACCCAGTCATCTCAGCTGTACGCAACTAACTTGGTTAATCTACTGAAATTGCTTTGCAAAGAGAAAGACGGCAACATCAATATCGACTTTGAAGATGTTGTACTGCGTGGTGTAACAGTAGTTAAAGAAGGCGAGATAACTTGGCCAGCTCCACCAATTCAAGTGTCAGCTCAACCACAACAACAAGCTAAGCCGAAAGCGGTGAGACCTGAACCAAAAGTTCAAGAACCTGTCTCTCCAATTAAGAAAGCGGCTGGCATGGCAGTTGCCGTTGGTGCTTTTGCTTGGATAGCTTCGGTTGCTCCTGCTGCGTTCTTATCTCACTTTACCGTTTTTGTTCTCGCTTGTGTGGTGGGTTATTACGTAGTTTGGAATGTAAGTCATTCTCTGCATACTCCTTTGATGTCGGTGACGAACGCGATTTCAGGGATTATTGTGGTAGGTGCACTGTTACAAATAGGACAAGGAAGTGGCGTTGTCACGTTCTTATCATTTATTGCCGTATTAATTGCAAGTATCAATATCTTTGGTGGCTTTACCGTGACCAAACGTATGCTTGAAATGTTCCGTAAAGACTAAGGAGTAACAGATGTCTGAAGGATTAGTACAAGCAGCTTATATTGTTGCTGCTGTATTCTTTATCATGAGCTTAGCTGGATTATCGAAACAGGAATCTGCACGTGCAGGTAACTATTACGGTATTACAGGTATGGCAATCGCATTGATCGCGACGATCTTTGGCCCTCACTCAGCAGGTATTGTTTGGATCATCATTGCAATGGTGATCGGTGGCGGTATTGGCATTCACTTTGCTAAAAAAGTAGAAATGACGGAAATGCCTGAGCTGGTGGCAATTCTGCATAGCTTCGTAGGTATGGCTGCGGTACTTGTTGGTTACAACAGTTACATTGATGCCCCAGTAGCTGCAACGCATGCAGAGCATGTTATCCACTTGGTTGAAGTGTTCCTTGGTGTGTTCATTGGTGCGGTTACATTCACCGGTTCCATTGTGGCATTTGCTAAGCTACGCGGTGTTATTTCATCGTCTGCATTGAACATCCCCCATAAGCACAAGTGGAACCTAGCGGCTATCGTTGCTTCTACATTGCTAATGATTATGTTCGTTAAAGCTGATGGCAGCATGTTTGCTCTTATGCTGATGACACTTATCGCATTCGCATTCGGTTACCACCTAGTGGCATCGATTGGCGGTGCAGATATGCCAGTGGTTGTTTCAATGCTGAACTCTTACTCAGGTTGGGCAGCAGCAGCAGCAGGCTTCATGCTTGCAAACGACCTGTTGATCGTAACGGGTGCGTTGGTTGGCTCGTCAGGTGCAATTCTGTCGTACATCATGTGTAAAGCGATGAATCGGTCGTTCATTAGCGTTATCGCTGGTGGGTTTGGCCAAGAAGTCGTTGTTTCTGACAGTGATGAAGAACAGGGTGAGCACCGCGAAACATCGGCTGAAGATGTGGCGGACATGCTTAAGAACTCTAAGTCAGTGATCATCACTCCAGGGTACGGCATGGCAGTAGCTCAAGCTCAATACCCAGTGCATGAAATCACTGAAAAACTAAGAGCGCAAGGTATCAACGTTCGTTTTGGTATCCACCCAGTTGCGGGTCGATTACCGGGTCACATGAACGTACTCCTCGCTGAAGCAAAAGTACCATACGATATCGTTCTTGAAATGGACGAGCTCAATGATGACTTCAATGAGACAGATACTGTATTGGTTATTGGTGCAAATGACACCGTGAACCCCGCAGCATTAGAAGATCCAAATAGCCCAATTGCAGGAATGCCAGTGTTGGAAGTTTGGAATGCTCAAAACGTTGTCGTGTTCAAACGCTCTATGAACACGGGTTATGCAGGTGTGCAAAACCCATTGTTCTTTAAAGATAACACGCAGATGCTGTTTGGTGATGCTAAACAGAGTTGCTTGGGTATCTTAGAGCATCTATAAAGGCTAAACACCTTGCAATACTAAGGAGCTCATTTGAGCTCCTTTTTTGTTTATGAAGCACTTGTTTCTCTATTAAGTGCCATTGCTTATCTCTCTAGAGATCCAGTTTACCTATCTGGAGCCCAGAGCTACTATTTGTATGTATGGGACAAATGTATCCGTTATATTTTCCAGAATCCAACAGCGCAATCGTTGTCACTGGTAATCAACACTATTTTTCATGCGGTTAAAAATTTATCTTTGATAGGGAATGGTATATATTTGATTGATCTATATGAATTTGCGTTGGTTTGTGATCATCAAAAGAACATTTACTCTTCTTATTGCTACGTTATCGGTCTCAGTAAACGCGTTTGCTGATTCTCTGCCTGAGCGTATCGATAACTTTACCAAACTCTTTGATCATGAAACGGCGGTTGAATCTTATGATATTCGACTGCTTCAAGCTGATTATCCGACTCGTTTGATCATGCCGTCTTCGATGCTGCCACAAACAGCAGAATATCCATTAAAAGACATCCAACGCTTATACCAGTTATCAAAAACCTGTAGCGGAAAATTACCATTAAGTCCTTTAATAACAGAGCCTTTGGTTTTTACTCGAGCACTGTGTAAAGGAACCAAGCTTTCCGATCGTTGGTTTAGCCGTAGTGGTTTGATTCATCCGGGTGGTGGTTCATATGCTGCAAGGTACGTTGAGAAGTACCCAGACAAGTTCGACTCTTTAAAGCGTTTTATGCATATCCAAGAGCGCCCAAACACTGAGCATGACGAACTGCTCTCTCGTTTACAACAAATGGACAATGAAGCCATCACGGCGCTGCTAGCCGGTGCGAGTATGTTTGTTGAACTAGATGAAATGTGGGTCAAACGCGGCGATCGATACTATTTGTATAAAGAGCCAGTTTGGAACGAAAACGCGACACTTGCCGGCTTATCGTTCAGCTTATCGTCAGAAGGTAACAGTTGTTTTGTCCAACGCGGTAACGTGTGTTGGGAGATAGAAGACCATTCCGAGCTTCTTCAAATCGCCATGTTTATCTTGGTGATAGCTAACATCTTGCTTGTCTTGGGTTGGGCGGTTTACCGTTGGAATAGTAAGAAGCAAGAGATGAAAAGCCGCATGCTTGTGCTTCAAATCCTAACGCATGAACTAAGAACACCGATTGCAAGTTTGTCACTGACTGTTGAAGGCTTTAGACGTGAGTTCGAACAGCTACCGGAAACGGTATATGATGAGTTTCGTCGATTATGTGAAGACACTCGCCGTTTAAGACAACTAGCAGAAGCGAGTAAAGACTATTTGCAGTCGGATAACCAACCATTAGCGACAGAGTGGGTGCCAAGCGTAGAAGAGTGGCTGCAATACAAAGTTGAAGAAGATTTCGCACCAGGAATTGAACTGCGTGTGAATAAAGACATTGCTGCAAAAGTGAACGTATATTGGTTAGGAACGTGTATCGACAACCTAATCAGAAATGCCGTGAAATACGGTGTTGCTCCAGTGATACTAGAACTGAATACTTCTGACAAGAAGCTGACATTCAAAGTTATAGATAATGGAGACTTATCCCGCAAAGATTGGGGACAACTAAGAAAGCCATTCGTAAGTAAGAGTGGACTCGGTTTAGGTCTGACGATAGTGGAATCTATGGTCGGAAAAATGGGCGGTCACATGACGCTTATAGGCCCCCCAACAACATTTATTTTGGAGATACCTTGTGAAACAGACATTGCTTCTCGTTGAAGATGATAAAAATTTAGCTGACGGTTTATTAGTTAGCCTTGAGCAAGCTGGATATGAATGTTTGCATGCAGAGCTGATCTCTGAAGTTGAAGGCTATTGGGAGCAAGCGGATCTAGTCATTCTAGATCGTCAACTTCCTGATGGTGACTCAGTAGATTCACTTCCAAGCTGGAAGAAAAAGAAAGATATCCCGGTTATTTTGCTGACGGCTCTCGTAACAGTAAAAGATAAAGTAGCGGGCCTAGATTCAGGTGCGAACGATTATCTCACTAAGCCATTTGCAGAGGCTGAACTTTTTGCTCGAATTCGTGCTCAACTTCGCCTACCGGATTCTGAAGGGCAAGATGCATCAAAAGTTATGGCTCAAAATCTTGTCATAGATAAAGCGACACGTGAAGTGTTTTTCAATGAACTAGAAGTCACGCTAACACGTACTGAATTCGATTTATTATTGTTCTTGGCAAGCAACCTCGGCCGCGTATTCACTCGTGATGAACTGCTTGACCACGTTTGGGGTTACAACCACTTCCCAACAACACGTACTGTAGATACTCACGTTCTGCAATTAAGACAGAAGCTTCCAGGTCTAGAAATCGAAACGCTGCGCGGCGTCGGTTATAAGATGAAAGCGTAATGAAAAAAGCCTTACTTCCACTACTAATGCTGTCGAGCGTTTTCAATACGGCGCAGGCTGCAGATTGGTTTAAGAGTAGCGATGCTTTAACCCAAGTTCATAAACATCTATTGGATAACGATTTATCTCAGATGTTTGATTCATTAGTGGAAGTTTGGCAAATTAACTCTTCTCAGTCTCGAGAAGATCACCTCAATGAACTGTTCCATCAAGCATTGAACAAAGATTGCGGTAAAACCCTCACCAAAAAGACCTTACCGGATTGGATCAGCTCAGTGGTTGTCAAAAGACACATCATTCAGAGCCCAGGCCGAGATACTTTCCGCGTCGCGATTGATGTTGAGTCTAAAAACAACATTCAAGATATCACCTTTGAAAAGTGGGTCGATAAGGTCGTTTCGTCTGATAGTGAATTCTCTAAAGACGATGAGCTCGTCAACAACACTTCTGCTAGCCTTTACCATAAGCGTTACAATTTGACGTCTCAGCTTGATTCTGGTTTATATCGCTTAAATGTTAAAAGCGATGGGGGTAACTCTTGGAGTACTTGGATTATCCTTGGTGAGATCGTCATGCGTCAGCAAGTTCGTTGGGCATCAAAAGATACATGGCTAATTGATAAAAAAGAACTGCTTAATCCTTATTGTCCACTGCCTAAGTTAGAAGTTGGTTTGTACGATTATATAGACGAACACTATGAAAAGGTGTGGGGTAAGAGCTATGAATCTGATTATCCGATGAGTTTGACGGGTGAAGAATTGCCTAATGATCGTTATGTATTAGCCGTTTCAATGGTGCATTCACGTTGGCAAGGTGACATAGCGATAGAACAAGCACAAACTATCAGTAAAACTTATGATATTTCTAGCGAAGAAGAGTTAAAGTAATTTAAAATTGTGCCGTTAACTATGTAAGGGATCTAACAAAGATAAACGGCATGAAAAAAACTAATAAACTACTCGCAGCGTCAATTGCATTCGCCAGTCTTCCTCTTTCAGCAGCAAACTACGCCATTGAAGCGCGTGGCGATGCGATGGGCGGTGTTGGTGTTGTTTCAGCAAACTTCCTAACCGCTCCATTCTATAACCCAGCATTGGTAGCTATTTATCGTCGTAACGATGATATGGGCATGATCACGCCAAGTTTTGGCGGTAGTTATAATGACCCTAACGATATGAAATCGAACATCGATAGTGTCGTTGATGCGTCAAATACAGCTGAGTTAGATGCTGCTCTTAATAAACTAGACGGCAACCAAGCCAATGTTGAACTGGGTGGCGTTGTAGCCTTTGCTCTTCCTAATCAATTTATCGCGGCAAACCTTTTCGCTAAAGCCTACACAGAATCATTCGCGACACCTAACGTTTACACAACTGGTTCGGATGAAGATAAAGTTGAGCTGTCTACCGTTGAAGCAGTTTCAATCGGTGTCGCAGAAGTCGGCCTTTCTCTAGCAAAATACCAAACTTTTATGGGCCAACACATCTCATTTGGTATCACACCTAAAATCCAACGTATTTACACGTACAACTATGTTGCATCGGTTGATGATTACGACTTATCTGATGTAAGAGAGAACAGTGATGGTGAGACGGCATTCAACATGGATGCTGGAGCGCTTTGGTTCTTCGGCCCATTCCGAGTGGGTATTGCGGCAACTAATTTGATCTCTCGAGACATCGAAACCAAAGATACGACTAAAACGTTAAACAGCAGCACAAGTAGTGCGACACATCAAGTTGGCGGTAAATACACTTATCAACTTGAACCAGTTTACACTGTGGGTGCTGGTATCGTGTCTGACTACTTTACGTTCAGTGTCGATTACGATTTGAATGAGACTGAGAAGTTTACTTCGTTTGCTGATAACGAACAGATGATTCGTGTTGGTACCGAAGTCGATCTTCTACGTCAGCTTAAGTTAAGGGGAGGGTACTACAAGAACCTGGCTTACTCTGATTCGGAAGGAACAGTCACAGCCGGTATTGGTATCTCGCCACTCAACTTGTTCCAGTTAGATCTAAGTGCGAACTACACAAACGAAAATGCAATGGGTGCTTCAATCAATTTCCTTGCTAGTTACTAACAGTCCTTATATAGTTCTGCTCCTAAATAAAGGAGCAGAGCATGCTAAACGACTTACCAACCCTTTCTCACGAAGAACAACAGAAAGCTGTTGAACGAATTCAAGAAATGATGACCCAGGGCATCAGCACAGGACAAGCCATCAAAATTGTTGCTGAGCAAATTCGTGAAGAAATGAGTAATAAAGAAGAGTAGGGCATCAGCCCTTCTTTTTTAACACCTTAGTGCACTATAACTAAATATATTACCCTCTGGTATATTATCTCGTACATCAGAACTCTTTAGTTACCCTAAATACCGATCTGCCAAAAACCCTTAAATACCGTATATTCAGTCAGTTACGTCGGAGTAATCCACTTTTCAGGCTTTTCTTGGCTTTGGGTTGTAATTAAATTACAGCAAGATCTGAAAGTAAAACAATCGCCATTTTAGGTGTCAGTATTTATGTCACCACGTCTAAGTGGTTAAATATATGCCGTTTTTTAAGGCTAGTGACGTTGTGACCTCTATTTTTAGCGGATACGAGTGCATGAATGTTCAGAAGCAGACAAATGAGGATTTCATCTAAGAACAGTGCGAGATAAGTGACGACGGTAATGTTCAAAACCGTTACCGCGAGTGACTAACCACTGGTCAAAGCGCGCTTTACTAGCCAATATGTGGACTTTTAAAACAAGTGCTTAGGAAGCTTAGAGGCGTACGGAAGAGCTGTTTATAGAGCGATTCAGGAACGATACGTATCAACCTGAGAATGCTATCGATGACGTTATTACAGATGGTGTTATAGCAAACGGTGTTATTGCAGATGGCGAGAGCGCGCTTATAGGCATACGAATCGATTTAAGTTCTGATGAGACAGCAAAGCTTATGGGCTTGTTTGGTCAGCACTTAAGAATCTAACGGGTGCTTAAGTGGAGAGTAGATATCGACAGGGTATTAATGGCGTGCTGATTGAGCATTAGCAGATAGTTGATTGAGTATTGGCCGAGAGTTGAATGTGTAACTGCAGTCCAGTCTAGCGAGGCTTAATAAAACGTAACGACTTGGTTTCGTCCGTTGTCTTTCGCTTGGTAGAGCGCTTTGTCTGCACGTTTGATGGCAGTACGTATCGATTCATGCTCCTTAAGCTGTGTTACTCCGGTCGAAGTCGTTACTTTAAGCGCTTTAGGCCAAGGGCTTTGGTCCATTGCTAGGTAAAAATTATCGATAGATTCGTTACACTGTAGCGCAGTTTGTTCAAGGCAAACGAGTAGAAACTCCTCACCACCCCAGCGATAAAGCAAGTACTGCTCACCAAGGCTCTCGTTAGCCGTTGCGACAAACTGAATAAGTACTTTGTCACCCACTTCATGGCCATGTTGATCATTGATCTGCTTAAAATGGTCTAAATCAAACAACGAGATGTGAATCGTTTTTCCTTGTTGCGCCAGCCATTCGAAGTCATAGAAGGTATCTAACGCTTCGGTTCGGTTTCTACATCCGGTCAACGGATCGGTTGTGGCCTTTACCTTTAACTCTTCAATTTCTTGGGTTAAATAGCGTTGTTGCTCTGCTGCGTGCGTTTTGCTTCGCTGTGCGATGTGTAACGCACAACCCACATAACAGATGGCATAGGTCACCCATAATCCAATTAAGAGTTCACCTAACAAAGCTTTGCTGATGATTTTACCGTGGAAAACAATGCTCGAGATCTTAATTGAATGGTGGCCATCAAGCGTGCTGGCTCCGAGCCCAAGCTCAACAGACACCGCGTTTGTAATGTCTACCGCGCTACTAGTAATAGGTTGGTTGTAATGATCAATCCACCAAAACGGGACGTTGAAGTAGTTTAAGTCGATGTGGTTTTTATCTGGTAACGAGAAGTCTAAGCGATTGAACTTGTTCGACATAGCATCGCCTTTCACGCTGTAATTTTTGTCGTAATTACGAATGTAGAAGCGAAACCTTGGGTCTTCTTGGCCTTGGTAATCCATATTAATGGTGACCGAATCGAACGTAGAGAGATCGAGCCCTTTACCTTGTGTCGATATAACGAATTCAATTTCACAGAAGGGCAAGCTATAGGTTCGCTCAAAGTCACACTGTAACTCAATTCCATCTTCTAGCTTATGTAATGAGCCTACGGTGCCACCATCGTGGTCTCTGTCTGTGTTAACGCGTGTAGGGTATTTGTCTGGTGTAATTACGTAGCTCTTATTCATGAGCGTATTAAAAGAGATCAACGACACTAGCGTGATTGCTAGGCAAAAAATCGAAAGGAATATGTTGAGTTTTCGGAATGCTTTGTCGCTCATGATACTAACCCGTACATGTGATTCGAATGTAATGCGCAATGCCTTAGAGTTGGCGCAATCGAAGATTCTATTTGAGTATCGCCTTAGGTGGAATCGGTATACCTAGAACTAACGCAGAGCTCAGGTTATACAGTAAAGAGATTCATTTAACCAAATGTAAGTTTAAAATTCGAACGCAGAGCCTTGATTTTGAATGTTATTTGCTCAGTAAGTGCGGTTTTTACGGGGGTAATAATTTAACTGTATATTTATACAGTTAAATTTAAAGTGGCTCGGTTTGTTGTAATCAGAGTGGTGTGTAAGTTTTATGGTTAGCTGTGATAACGACTCACGAGGCCACTGTTACTGTTCATCAATTAAAGTGGAGGGCAGTTATGTTGCAGTGTCACTTTTAGAGCTAAATTTTATCGAAACACTTTGTGTTTATGAGAGCGCTCGTACCACTCATTTTGTCTTTAATTCTCAATTACACGCCATATGTCGAACAAAGCTTCAAGGCACTGCAGAGCATCCCAAACCCTTATTGGTTTGTCGTAGCACTGATTACAGGTTGAGTCTCAAGCCTTGAAAACGGACATCAACTGGATAAAGCGAGTGCAACAAGACCAAGATCAACGGATACGGAAATTGGAGGATTCCAATGGCTAAGAAAGGTTATAAGTTCAAAGGTAGAAAGCAAAATTGCTAGTTAATGAAAGGCTACACGCTTAGAAATGGGCGAGTGGTCAGAGGCAATACCACACTAAAGCGCTTCAAGACACGTCAATAATTTACTCCAGTCTTCACTTGTAGAAGTGAGCTTTTAATGCCCACCATAAGAGATTGAGTGATTAGCATCTAGTTTCACAGCTAATGATTTAAATCACTGTTATAGATAGGGTTGATGTATATAATTAATTGCTATGAATAGGGCTAGGCAGATGAATTCTGAATTCACCTGCCTGATCGCGAGTAAAAGCTGTGAAGATGAATGTGAGATAATTGAATGGATACAAATTACTTTTTGGTTAATGAAAAGCTGATAATTGGTCTGCTATCAGCTGCTGTAGCCTTGTTATTCGGACAGTTAGCACTTTATCTAAAATATCGTTGTAACCAAAATAAAATTAAAAAGGCTTTGCTTGAAGAGCTTCGTGACATAGATATATCGCTGGATTCTGCGATAGCAATTTGTCGCCACAACTGACAATGAACATCCACAAGATGCACTCTGGGGTAGTACCTTTACCTATTGGCGTATTTATTTTTGATAATTACTATAAAGAGGTAGTGAGTGAGCTAAGTGTTTCTCAACGTCGACAGTGGCGTGTGTGAAATCTGAAAAAAAAACGACAGCAATGCCATAAGGTTCGCACACAGCGCGGTTAATCATGAGTACAAAAAAGATCTAAGCAGACAGACGGAACAAATGTTCTCGTTAATTGGCTTTGTATAAACGAATCATGATTGGGTTAAAAGAGCGTTTAGAGAATGCTGGTGAACTCAATATGCTTGAGGTGCCAGTTGTATTAAGGGTTTAACGGGAAACGATGAAAAGAATAGCTTTAGAAAATAGTGACATTACTATCTGGGGCTTACAAGCTCATACTCTGTCAATCCCATTTTAAAATGTCCTCATTTGTCCCAAATAGAAATGTCCCCTTGTTAGGTCTTTCGACTGGAGGTTTTGAATGGTTCGGTGAGCACTGGGTTGATGGCTCGAGGGGCTGTTTGAAGGGCTCTTTGTTG